>DATMYU010000328.1:0-14605 GCA_035560775.1 Desulfosporosinus sp. | reverse complement strand
ATCTATAGTTTTTTTTGCTTCCTTATTTGCTCAGCGAATTCATCGATCTTCCTCATTCGGTGATTGACACCGGATTTTCCGACTTTTGGACGCAACAACTCTCCTAGCTCTTTTAGGCTGGCGTCGGTATATTTCAACCGTAGCTCTGCCATCTCCTGAAGTGTAGACGGTAACGATTGCAATCCTATCGTGTCCGCAATAAGTTGGATGTTCTCTAACTGACGCACAGCGGCATCTACGATTTTATCTAAATTAGCAGTCTCACAATTAACCAAGCGATTTACCTGATTCCGAACATCTTTGAGCACGCGTACGTTTTCGAATTCCAGAAGAGCACAATGCGCTCCAATAAAGCCGATAAAGTCGACAATATGTTCACTTTCTTTGAGATACACTACATACCAATGCTTGCGCATGCTAATTTTAGCACCTAATTTAAAACGATTGATCAATTGACATAACGCTTTGGCATGTTGCTCATCATTACTTACAATTTCGAGGTGATAGGTGCCTTCTGGATTATTAATCGACCCTCCAGCCAAGAAGGCTCCTCTTAGATAAGCTTTTTGATCACACCGTTTTTTAATGAGATTAGGGGCAATTCCATGGTAAATTTGTCCTTTTTCGTCAACCAGTCCTAAATTTTGTAAGTCTTCCAATCCCTTAGGATAAATTCTGACTAAATACGAGTTATTTTTACGAAGTCGAAGTTTGCGTCGAACCACAATATCCACTGGACGCTTCAGCACATCCCTAGCCAAACGATAGATTTTACGGGCCACCGGAGCACTCTCCGTAATCACATTCAAAGCGTACTGCTGATTAGCACTGATTTGGAGGGTTCCATCCATGCGGACTAAAGCGGCTAGTTCGGCTAACTCACAACAGGATTTCTGACCACTTAAGCGTGCAAGTTCTTCTTTGGTAACAGCACTAAAGGACAATCTCCCCACCCCTCCCTTAATCGAGGCTCGATGCGCTTAGGCACGAAGTTCGAATGGAAACGCATGAAACGTTTAATATCGGACATCTCCTTTCAAGCATCGAGTATAAGCACAACGCTGCCTCTCTATGTTTTTTTACGGAGCTTCTGGGTGAGCAAATAGGCATCGACCAAGGCAATGCGCTCCCCCATGGGTTTAAAACGAAAGAGTAAACGAATAAGTTCCTTCGCCAACTGATCCGAATCGTGGCGAACGACATCCCCTTCTTTTACCAAATGAGCCTCATAATACTTGGCCCCTAGGTATTCGACCTCTTTGGGATCTGTAACGACTGGAACGGCGTCTTCCTTAACATACCGCTTCCGGCTTGGTGCAGTAACTTCTCCCTTATTAGCCAGTACCGCGTCAACAAAGCCAGGGCCGCAATGGTCCAGAATTGC
Source organism: Desulfosporosinus sp. (assembly GCA_035560775.1). Taxonomy (GTDB): domain Bacteria; phylum Bacillota; class Desulfitobacteriia; order Desulfitobacteriales; family Desulfitobacteriaceae; genus Desulfosporosinus. The sequence goes on along the minus strand of DATMYU010000328.1, from coordinate 13,221 downwards.
TTGAAGATGATCAGACACTCGGTAACCGTCCGTTTCCCCTTTTTCCGTCATAACATTACATACATAGACGCAGGGGGCGTTAACTTCCCGTATTTTTTCCCTGAGACCTACCACCAGAAGATTCGGAAGCACACTCGTATAGAGGCTTCCCGGTCCCAAAACAATAAGATCCGCATCTTCAAGTGCCTTCAGTGCGTCTGGTAAAGGGGTACAATCACTAGGTTCTAGGTAAACTCTGTGAATTTTTCCCTCGGTATCCCGAACCGTTGTCTCCCCCTCTACATGGGTCCCGTCCTCTAAGTCCGCCATCAGCACAACTTGTTGCAAGGCGGAGGGAAACACCTTCCCACGGATTGCAAACACTTTACTGACATGTTCAATCCCTTTTTGAAAATCGCCAAACGTATCGGTCAGCCCTGCCAAGAGCAGGTTTCCCAAGCTATGTCCCTTAAGGGTTCCGCTTTCAAAGCGGTAAGAAAAGAGTGTATCCATACTCTCCTCCGTATCAGCCAAGGCCACTAGGCAATTTCGCACATCCCCGGGTGGTTGAATGCCCATTTCATCACGTAACTTACCCGAACTTCCACCATCATCTGCTACCGTAACGATGGCTGTGAGATTACAAGTGTACTGCTTCAGACCGCGCAGGAGGGCAGAAAGTCCAGTCCCCCCTCCGACGACAACTATCTTCGGGCCTCGGCTTAAATGGTGGTGCGCATAAACCACATCAACTATTCTACCTTCATTATCCGGAAGTACGGCTGAAATAATAGAATAAAGCATACGTTTGAAACCAAGAATGATGGCGAAAATCCCCAAGACACTAATGAAAGCGCCGGTAGGAACGGCCGTGTGCTGCGTACTACCCGTCAACCCATAAATAACCTCCCGAAATTGCAACTCCGCGTACCCCAGCGCTACTCCGTCATTCATGACAGCAAACCCCGTTGCGAAAAGGAAGATCCCGAACATCGCCAGGCAAAACCAGCGTTTCACCTTAAGGTTAGGATAGAGCCATTTCAGATAGCGCGAGAATCCCTCACGCATTTTATGATTCATCGTGCCGTTCCACACTTTTGATTTTTTAGGGCATCCCGATGTTTTATATTAAGGGCGTAATGATGTTCCCTTAAGAATTGTCCAACCCGTTCAACAATAGCCACAGACCGATGTTGTCCACCTGTACAGCCGATCCCAATGGCCAAGTGGTTCTTTCCCTCTTTAACATATTGAGGAAGGATGTATTCAAGCAAGGCCAAGTATTTCTTCATAAACTCTTGGGCTATCACATTCCCGAAAACATAGTCCTGAACCAAAATGTGCTCCCCGGTTAGTGGCCGTAATGCTTCCACATAGAACGGATTCGGCAAAAACCGCACATCCATGATCAGATCCGCATCCCGCGGAATTCCGTATTTAAAACCAAAAGAAATCACCGAAATAGCCATTTGGTCGAGCCCCTGCGCTTGACAGAAAAGCTCAGCCACTTGCTGACGGAGTTGGTGGGAACTTAAGTCAGTTGTATCTATAATATTGTCCGCTCGGATTCTTAACTCCTCCAGTTGCTGGCGTTCGGCCTGAATCCCATCTAAAATCCGTCCTTGTGGAGAAAGCGGATGACGGCGTCGGGATTCTTTATACCTCCGTATCAACGTTTCATCCGATGAATCCAAAAAGAGGATTTGAAGATGAAAGCCTTCCTTTTCCAAATTGTTCAATGCCTCATTGAGCGAAGAAAAGAATGCCCCTCCGCGCAGATCGCAAACAATCGCTGCTTTGGAGACCTTTCCCTGGGACTGGGCACAAAGCTCCGCAAATTTCACAAGAAACGTGGGCGGTAAATTATCGACACAGAAAAACCCTTGGTCTTCAAGGCTTTGCATGGCCTGAGTCCTGCCTGCTCCAGACAAGCCCGTGATAATAATCAGCTCTAATCCTTTTTTATCCATCACTTTCACCCCCTAAGCTATTTGTATTCACGGCTGCCCCTTAATCGCTAAGGCTTTTATGGCTTCCCCTTGTGCACTGGTCAGAGCATCTTCCGCCGTGACGTTGCCTGCAAGAGCGTCACTCCATGCCGTATCTTGCAGGGGGATTAGCTTCCACTCTGGAGCATTTCCTTCTAAAGCCCAAGCCTTTGCCAGGGCAAGATTCGCCTGTGGGAAGACGCCCTTCTGGGCTTCTGGACGGCCATAGTACCCCTTATTAGCTGGAAGACGACCGCCCGCTTGCGCCAGTGCCCCTTCCACATCTGGTGTGAGCAAGGCTTTTTCAACGGTCTGAATCGCGGGCATCATCGCTTCATTCGTCTTAATCTTAGAATTTACAATCCCCAGTGTCGTACCTAACAGCGGTTGTCCTTGTCCACCTACCAAGTCGACAAGTGTCAGGCTTCCCCAAGGTACGTTTTGTTGAGTAAGGAGTTTAGCTTGACTAGCCCCCGCAATCAGATAAGGTGTCTTCCCATCCACAAATGCAGTCAGTGCATCAGGGTCGATTCGAAGGACTTTGGACCCCTGCCAAGTCCTGAGTTGTTTAAGAAACAAGACATTATTGGGGTCATCCAAAGTTGGGTTTGCTGCATCCATCAACCGCCCGCCCTGCCCATTCCACCAGGTCGAGAGCATGGACGTATCCAGAGTGGTGATGGAAATTCCCCCTTTGGCTGAAAAAAGGTCGGTCAAATTGGCAGGGACAGTAGCTGTATCCGTTCTGTAGTAAAGCAAAGGAACGTCCGTTAACCAGGGGAGTGCATACTCTACCCCTCCAAAGCGAGAACCAGCCAGGGCGGCAGGAAATGCCTCTGAATCGGTGTAAACCGTCTTAACCAATACCCCCTGAGCATAAAGTTGGCGAATGATCTCACCTGAAGCGATGAAAATCTCCGGTCCTTCCCCTCCTGCTTCTGCTTGATAGGAAAGGGCCACAAAGTTTTGTTCGGGCACATATTTAAGTTTAATGACCACCTCAGGATGCACCTTCGTAATCGATTGTACCTGACCCTGCAAAGCATCCGCTTCAGTCCCTTGCAGGGAATGCCAGATAGACACCACCGCAGGGGCTGGCCCACCGGGCTGGCCTGTTTGGGGCGCTCTCATACATCCAGTAACGAAGCAGACCGCCATAAAGACACTGAACCCTAGCGTTATTACTTTGCGTAAACTATTTCGGGAAGTCATTTTACTGCACTCCTTTAGAAGCGTTTCCTTTGTACTTGTAGGCCTTCACCTTGCCCTGTTGGTAGTGAAAAAGATACCAGCAGGGCGTTTTTGATTCCGTGATATGTAATACATCGGAGGTGAAATAAGCCACTGCCGTATTGCGACTCCACTGACGCCTATCCATTTTTTGATACTCTGAGACTACGGTTTCCCAATAATCATCCCGACGAATTGTTTCCTGCTTGGTTTTCCATAGCTCAGATTTCCCCTCAGTCTCTGAACTAACTTCAAGCCAGTCAGGGACGCTGTTCGGGCGCTCCCACAGGTAATAATCATAACGCATAGCATCGCGAATTTCTTCTCTCAGGGCGACTATTTCCTTCGCCATCTGAACATGAGCCACCTCGAGAAATTCCCACAGCTTTTCGAAAAGTGCTTTGCCCTGCCACTTGCGCTGAAACCAACCACATTGCTGCCAATATTCCGCAAACTCATGATAAAAATCAAACGGTGTTAGGAATAGTTCAAGGGCTACACTCAGAGCATGCCTAAACTTCCCAGAATTATAGTATTTATCGAGAATGTCTTCCATGCGTTGTAATTGAAGTATTTCACAGTGTGACAGAACTGGGGTTGCTAAAATAGTATAGGGTGGATCGGGTGTGAACACGAGACTATAATTAGTACTTTGCCCGCGAAGTCCTGACCCTTTGAGTACTTTTAAAAATCCGAGTTGCAACATATCCGCTTCTACTTCGTAGACATCGTTAAATGAGTTCCTGAAGATTGTCCAGCTTTCCAGCGGTAACCCTGCGATCAGATCAAGGTGAAGCGGTATTCCTAACGCTTGAATGTCTGGTATATATTTTTTCCAAGCCCTAAAATTCTGGGGTCGAGAAACTATCTCCAAGGTAGGTTGATGCGTAGACTGAACACCAATTTCCAATTGGATTAATCCCGGTGGATAATTTCTGAAATAATCCATCCACTCTTCATCCAATAGATCCCCTGCCATTTCACAATGAACACGAACCTGCCTTGCCTCCGGAAGCTGCTCGCTCTCTTCTCGCACTATGTCTAAAATACGTAGGGCATGGCGTTTATTAGCATTGAAGGTTCGATCCACAAATTTTATTGTACGAGCACCATTGCTCAGCAAATGTCGAAACATCTGACGAAACCTTTCCGGCTCTAAGAATCTAACCCCCTGGAAGGTTGAGGACAGGCAATACTGACAGTTAAATGGGCATCCTCTGGTCGTTTCAACATAGACAAGCCGTCCTGTGAAGTCTTCATTCTGCGCATACGGAAAAGGTAAAGTATTTAAGTCCAGAGGGTTTACTTGAGGGGGATTGACAATAACTTCCCCGTTATTTGTTCTGAATGCTATGCCTAAAACCTGAGAGAGATCCCCACTGTTCTGCCACGTCTGTAGCAACTGGAGAAATGTTCTCTCCCCTTCACCAACAACAAGGGCATCTACCTCCGGATTTTGGCGGATAAACTCTTCGACCTCGAAGGATACCTCTGGTCCACCAAGAACAAATCGCACCTCTGGGACTACCGGGTGAAGATGCCTGATCACCGCTATCGTTTCTGTGATGTTCCAAATATAACATGAAAAGCCAACGACATCAGCCTTGGCTTCATAGATTTCCCCAGCAATTTGTTCAATGCGTTCGTTAATACTAAATTCCCGAAGTAAAACGTCCGGGTAGACAGCGACGACACCTTCTCGCAAATAACGAAGGGCTAGATTCGTATGTACATATTTTGCATTGAGGGCAACTAAAAGAATACGCAAAATAGACGACCCCCTTTACCCTAAGTATACTGGTTTAGCGCCCTTAATGCAATTCTTATGCCAGATCTATTATAGCTTTACAACACCTAAAAATTGAGCAAAGAGGGCCCTCACTTTGCCAAAGCAAGGAGACCCTCTTAACTATGAAATCCGCCTGGGAAAAGGATGGGAGCTACTTTCGGCGTAATCACCCCGAAAGAGTATCCCTGGTCTTTGAGATACTGAATAATCTTAGGCAACGCGTCTACGGTAGTCAGCTTAGCCCCCGCATCATGCATCAGAATAATAATCCGTGACTTGCCTGGAACTTGGGCTTCAAGATTAAGAATAAGCTGGTCTGCCGGAACAAGAGGAGCATCTGCATCTCCAATGCTGACATTCCAGTCATAGATTAAATAATCAGCTGCATCAACTGTATTGTAATAATTGATATGAAAATGCCCTTGAGTACCTCCAGGTGCCCTGACGATTCGAGGACGAGCTCCGATTGTATTAAAAATAAGCTCATCAGTTTGCTTAATTTCTGCTAAGAAGGCCTCTGGGCTGCGATACAGCAAATGGTAATCATGGGAATAGCTATGATTGCCGATCCCCTCCCCTTGCTTATATTCGGCTTTCAAGAGATCCGGATACATCTCCACTTGCCTTCCCACTACGAAAAACGTTGCTTTCACATCCTCATCCTGAAGGATCTTAAGGATACTAGGCGTTGTCTTGGGATGGGGACCATCATCAAACGTAAGATAGGCGATCTTTTGAGGTTCAACATCAAATACCCTTACCCGCATAGCTAGGCCAGGTGCGCTCGGTGGGGCACCACCCAAATCATAATAAGGATGAATTGGAGTTTGGGGAAGATCTGGGGAAGGCGTAGGTGCAGGTTCTTTATCACTCTCATCTACAGGAACTGAAGGGGTCGGTTCAACTTTTTGTTCGGGGATAGGTTCTGGTTCTTGCCTGGGGATTGGCGCCTGCGGGATTTCCGAAGAACGCGGGATTTCCTTCTTCTCTCTTTCTGAATTCGGCACTTGGGAATGCTCTGTAGTCCCTGAATGGGAAATCTCAGCTTTGGTTGGCGTCACCGTTTGGCATCCACTGAAAAACAATATACTCGTCACGAGCGCCAGCCTCACGAAGCTCACCCGCCAAGTTCGCCAACTTTTTAACTGCATTTTATGTCCCACCTTGCTGCTTACTTCCTTAAGTTGTATTCCGCTTTTGACAAATAAGCACTTGTACCATTTATTATTTTTTTAGAACAACACGTCCATAGTGATATCTCCAAGTGTTGCACATCCCGTCAAGATCATTGCCTGTTTTAGTTCATTCGTCATCATGTTAATTGCTGAGGAAATTCCCTCTGCACCCCCGCCATAAGCGGCAATGATGAGTGGCCTTCCCAGCAGGACCAAATCTGCTCCTAGTGCCAACATTTTTAAAACGTCTGCACCTGACCTCACTCCGCCGTCAACCAGCACAGGAATTCGTCCGTCAATCACCGCAGTGATTTCTGACAAAGTCTCAGCCGTTCCTGGCGTGTAATCGAGCACTCGGCCGCCATGGTTTGATACGACTATGGCCGCAGCGCCAATCTCAAGTGCTATTTCTGCTTCATCCACCGTCATGATGCCTTTAACAATAAACGGCAACGACGTGCTGGAAATAATCGTTTTCATTTCATCTTGTGTTTTTGGTCCAACAGGCTGCCCCTTTAAAGCCATAGTGACTAAACCCGCTCCATCTATATCCATGCCCACTGCGAGGACACCTGCTTCCTCAGCACGGCGCAGATAGTTCAAGACGGCTTCCTGCTCTCTCGGTTTAATGAACGGGACACCACGGCCTTGTACCTTAGCAATAGCATTCACACCTGAATTATACATTGCAGGGTCGGCTCCATCTCCGGTGCACCCTAAAGTGCCTGCCGTTAGGCAACCCTGGATTATTGCCTCAGCCCACTGCTCTTCGTTCAGTGCCCCACCCATGTTGTAAGTATTACCGGTAATTGGTGCCCCAAGAATCGGAGTTGAAAGTTCTTGCCCGAAGAGTTTATACCTTGTATCCGGATTTTTCGCACTATGAATTGTCCTCATATTTAGACGAAATTCTGCCAGAGCTTGCACATTATTTTTAAACGATGCTGCCGTACCCAACCCACCCATACCTGGTACTTCTCCGGCACAGGCCTTGCCATTACACTCAGGACAAACCCGGCAAAATCCTTTAAGCTTTTCTCGCGCGGTTTGGCGAACTGTTTTCATGTCCATCACATTAGTCTCCCTTTTTCATCGTGCCCCTACATATATTTTGCCACCTTGAGATTACGATGCGTCGTGCCCTACAAAATTCTAATCCAGTACATAACGCTCAATGGCCTCTGCCACCCCATCTTCCTCATTGGAGGCGGTAATAACATCCGCTTGTTCTTTAATTTCCGCTCGGGCATTTCCCATGGCTACACCAATACCTGCATATTTAATCATTTCTAAATCATTAAAACTGTCTCCGATCGCCATAACGTCTCCCCGGGCAATTCCATAGCGTTCTGCCAAAGCGGCCAACGCAACGCCTTTGTTCACCTGACAGTCCGTCATTTCTAAGAAACAGGGCTTAGATTTAGCCAGATGAACCTTTTCCCCATATAGCTGTCTCAACCGGGGAGCAAATTGGTCTAGGTCAGATTCCTTCGCCATCAGGATGATTTTCTCGACCCCTTCCGGTTCCTGGGAGAGCAAGGTTGGCAGGTCTGCTATCTCAATACGGACACTCGCGATCCGTTCATACTCCTCTGACCACTCCCTCAAGTCCTGCGCAATGACACGGTCCTTAAGATAGACCTGGGCATAAACCCCCAGCCCAGAAACATACTGGACAATCTCAACGGCCAATGCGCTGGGAATAACACGCCGAAAAATAATTTCGCCGCTTAAAACCTGTTGGATCATCGCCCCATGGTAAGTGATTACTGGGACATCCAAGCCCAATTGCTTTGCATAAGGACGTGCAGAGATAGACATGCGCCCGGTAGCAATCGTCATTTTGACGCCCTGCGCCTGGGCCTTTTGAATCGTCTTTATCACCCGCGGGGAAATCGTCCAATCATCCCTAAGTAATGTGTCATCAAGATCCATCGCTACTAATCGAATCGGCAATATCTTTCTCACTCCTCTTGATCGTGGTTCGTAATTCGTGGTTTTAGTATTCGTAATTCGTAGTTCGTAGTTCGAATAATGAACTACAATATTGCATCGTGCCCCTACCCGATTTTCCGCCTCGTAGGGGCACGATGCCTCGTGCCCACCTCTGTTTTCCGCTTCGTAAGGGCTCGACTTCCGGCCGTAAGGGCACAAAACATTGTGCCCTTACCCTAAATAGCGCTTTAAATACTGCCCTGTATAAGACGCCGGGAAAGCAGCTACCTCCTCTGGCGTTCCATTTATCAACACTTCTCCGCCCCGATTTCCGCCTTCGGGACCGAGATCAATGAGCCAGTCTGCCGTTTTGATGACATCGAGATTATGCTCAATAACCAGCACTGTATCCCCTCCATCCACCAAACGATGGAGCACCTGGAGAAGTTTATCGATATCCGCCGTGTGCAAACCTGTCGTCGGTTCATCAAGAATATAAATTGTTTTCCCCGTGCTGCGCCGACTCAGTTCCGTTGCCAGCTTAATACGCTGGGCTTCTCCTCCCGATAATGTGGTTGCGGGTTGCCCCAGACGAATATATCCCAGTCCCACATCCTGCAGCGTCTGAAACTTGCGGGAAATTTTTGGAACTGCTTTAAAGAATTCCACCGCTTCATCCACGGTCATGTCTAGGACTTGCGCAATACTTTTGCCTTTATAGTGCACTTCCAAAGTTTCCCTATTATACCGTTTCCCCACACAAACTTCACAGGGAACGTAGACGTCGGGAAGGAAATGCATCTCAATCTTGATGATCCCGTCTCCACGGCAGGCCTCACAACGGCCACCTTTAACGTTGAAGCTAAACCGACCTGGCTTGTACCCTCGCATCTTTGCTTCCGGTGTTATAGAAAAGAGTTCCCGGATAAAATCAAAAACTCCGGTATAGGTCGCTGGGTTTGAACGGGGAGTTCGTCCGATTGGAGACTGGTCAATATCAATGACCTTGTCTAGATGTTCTAACCCCTCCAAGCGGTCAAACGCTCCAGCACGATGCCGCGCGCTACTCAGCTTGGAGGCTAGTCCTTTATAGATGATCTGATTAACCAAGGTACTCTTTCCAGAGCCTGAGACCCCAGTCACACAAGTAAACAGACCTAAAGGGATGCGCGCGTGAACATCCTTCAAGTTGTTTTCTCTAGCTCCAAAAACTTCGAGCCACTTTCCGTTCGGCTGCCGTCGATTCTCAGGCACAGCAATCTGTTTTTCGCCACTCAAATATTGCCCCGTAATCGATTCCTGATTGGCCTTGATTTCCTCAATTGTGCCCTCTGCCACCACTTGCCCGCCGTGAGCCCCTGCACCGGGACCGATATCAATAATGTGATCTGCCGCAATCATCGTATCCTCATCATGCTCGACCACTATCAAAGTATTCCCGAGATCCCGCAAGTGTTTAAGGGTGGAAAGAAGACGAGCATTATCCCGTTGATGAAGTCCAATGCTCGGTTCATCTAGGACATAAAGTACACCCATCAAACTTGAGCCGATTTGAGTAGCTAAGCGAATCCGCTGGGCTTCTCCACCGGAGAGCGAACCTGCAGCCCTAGCCAAGGTTAGGTAGTCTAGTCCGACATTCATCAAGAAGCCTAGTCGCTCTCTAATCTCCTTCAAGATCTGGTGAGCAATCGTTTCTTCTTTCGGTGTGAGGATCAGTTGATTGAGGAAGCTTATCGCTTCGCCAATCGGAAGGCGAGTCAAATCGTCAATTGAGATCCCGCCCACCTTTACTGCTAACGCTTCCGGTTTAAGGCGTTTTCCTTGACACTCTGGGCAAGGGCGTTCACTCATATACCCTTCGATTTCGTTGCGCACCATATCCGATGTCGACTCCCTATACCGTCGTCCAAAATAGGAAACCAGCCCTTCAAAGTTGGTGTTGTAGGTTTTTGGTTGATCAAAAATATTTTGATACTGGAAACGAATCGGAGTTTCCGTTCCATAGAGCAGACCAGCCCATTGACTTTCATTGAGGTCCTTCAATGGGGTATCCATCCTAAACCCGAGGTTTAGGGCTACAGCCTCCATCATCTTGGGGTAATAACTCGAAGCGGATTTGGCCCAGGGTGCTATCGCCCCTGTTGCCAGAGACAGTGAACGGTCAGGGAGAATAAGGTCAATGTCAACGATAAGATTTGCACCAAGGCCTGTACAAGCAGGACAAGCGCCGTAAGGACTGTTAAAAGAAAAAAGACGCGGAGAAATTTCTTCAAGAGCAATCCCACAATCCGGACAGGCGAAATTCTCGCTAAAGCGCATCTCACTCCCCTCGGAGATGTCTGCAATGACATTCCCTTCGCCAAGTTTGAGCGCTATTTCCAGAGAATCCGCTAAACGTTCAGCACTCTCAGGTTTTAGAGAAATACGATCGATCACGACCTCAACGGAGTGTTTTTTGTTTTTAACCAGTTCAATTTCTTCACTAAGTTCCCGTGTTTCACCGTCCACCCGTACCCGAACATACCCAGCTTTACGGGCTTCCTCGAAAACCCTTTGGTGTTCCCCTTTTTTCCCTTTTACGAGGGGTGCCAAGATCTGCAATTTGGTTCGCTCCGGTAAACGCATAATTTCATCCACCATTTGTTGGATGGTTTGCTGCGAAATCCCTTGACCACACTTTGGACAGTGCGGATGACCGATCCGTGCATAAAGCAGACGGAGGTAATCAGAGACCTCCGTTGCTGTGCCCACAGTCGAGCGAGGATTGCGGTTGGTTGTCTTCTGATCTATGGAAATCGCAGGAGATAGTCCTTCTATGGAATCGACATCGGGTTTATCCATCTGTCCCAAGAACTGCCGGGCATAGGCTGAGAGAGATTCTACGTAACGCCGCTGTCCCTCAGCATATATTGTATCAAAGGCCAAGGATGATTTTCCTGAACCAGACAACCCTGTGATCACCACCAGTTTATCGCGGGGAATATCAATGTCGATGTTTTTTAAATTATGAGAACGTGCCCCACGCACGCGTAAGTAATCTTGGGTCATGATTGGCCTCCTAAGTCTTTTCTGTTTATCCTATTTCTTTTCTCTGCGGTACGACACTTGTTTTTGCTGCGCTTTATGGTCGTATTTTTTACTTTTACTTCCTCGTTGCTGTGACGTCATCTTGTATTTATTATCTTCTCCCTTTAACTCGATCATCACATCCCGGAGTTCAGCAGCCCGTTCAAAGTCTAGATCTCGTGCTGAGGAGCGCATTTCTTGTTCTAAACTCTTGATGAGTGCAGCGAGCTCCTCGGGCGGTAATTTGGAACCATAGGCTTTCTTCAGCTCGGCAACTTTTGTTGCCTCTGGGGCAGCATGAACAGCCTTATGAATCGTTTCAGGAGTAATCCCCATTTTCTCATTATGGGCCATTTGTATGGCCCGGCGTCGATTTGTTTCATCCAAGGCGAGCTGCATTGACTTTGTGATCTTGTCGCCATACATGATCACCTTGCCTTGGGCATGGCGTGCTGCTCGCCCAATAGTCTGAATAAGGGAACGATCTGACCTAAGAAAGCCTTCTTTATCCGCGTCGAGAATTGCGACGAGGGAAACTTCTGGTAAATCCAGTCCTTCCCGCAAGAGGTTAATCCCAACCACTACGTCAATCGAGCCGAGGCGAAGCTCCCGTAGAATTTCTACACGCTCAAGGGTCTTAATATCCGAATGAAGGTACTTTACCTTAATTTCTAGGTTTTTAAAGTAATCCGTGAGATCCTCCGCCATCTTCTTTGTTAAGGTCGTGACGAGGACTCGTTCGTCCTTAGCAATACGTGCTCTAATTTCCCCCAGCAAATCATCAATTTGACCCTTAGTCTGGTGAACAATCACCTCTGGATCCAACAATCCTGTGGGACGGATAATTTGCTCCACAAGCGTCGGACAGTGAGCCAATTCGTACGGTCCGGGTGTTGCACTGACATAAACGCTTTGTTTTATCATTCGTTCAAATTCAGCAAAGGTTAGCGGGCGATTATCCAAGGCAGAAGGGAGGCGAAAGCCATAGTTGACTAATGTGGTTTTGCGCGAACGGTCTCCTTCATACATTCCTCTGACCTGTGGCAGGGAAACGTGGGATTCATCCACAAAAAGGAGAAAATCCTCCGGAAAATAATGGATTAGTGTGTAGGGAGTCTCTCCTGGCTCACGAAACGTTAAATGGCGAGAATAATTTTCGATCCCATTACAGAAACCCATTTCCCTAAGCATTTCCAAATCATAGCGTGTCCGTTGCTCAAGTCGCTGAACTTCTATTAGCTTGTTCTCCCCTTCTAAGACCTTTAGGCGCTCCTCCAGCTCTTTTTCAATATTTTCCGCAGCCTCCATGACTTTGTCACGGGCAGTTACATAGTGAGAGTTCGGGAAAATCGAGACATGGTGCCGCTCGGCTAAGATCTCCCCAGTCAGTACATTGATCTCGTAAATATGCTCAATTTCATCCCCGAACATCTCCACTCGAATCACCCGCTCACTCGAAGCAGCCGGATAGATCTCGACGACGTCCCCTCGAACACGAAACGTTCCTCGGACAAACGCTATATCATTGCGGTCGTATTGTATTGAAATCAGCTTGCGTAAAATCTCGTTTCGATCGACAACTTGTCCCTGCCGTAAGGAAAGAACAAGTTCACGGTAATCCTCTGGAGAACCTAAACCATAAATACAGGAAACACTAGCCACCACGATCACATCACGCCGCTCCAGCAGTGAAGCGGTCGCCGAGTGACGCAATTTCTCAATTTCTTCGTTAATCGAAGCGTCCTTCTCAATAAATGTATCACTAGAGGGCACGTAAGCCTCGGGTTGGTAATAATCGTAGTAACTAACGAAGTACTCCACGGCGTTCTCGGGAAAATACTCCTTGAATTCGCTATAAAGTTGCGCTGCCAACGTTTTGTTATGCGCAAGTATGAGAGTTGGCCTCTGCACCTTCGTAATTATATTAGCCATCGTGAAGGTCTTTCCTGATCCTGTGACCCCCAGTAACGTCTGGTGCCGCCGACCTTCATTGACCCCGACGGCTAAGGCATCTATAGCCTGAGGCTGATCCCCCTCCGCTTTATAAGGGGCATGTAAA
>DATMYU010000327.1:0-5371 GCA_035560775.1 Desulfosporosinus sp. | reverse complement strand
CAAATAAGTTAAACCTAATTTTTCTTGTAATTCTTCCAACATATTAACAACTTGAGCCTGGATGGATACATCTAAAGCAGAAATAGGTTCGTCGCAAATAATCAAACTTGGGTTAACGGCCAGGGCTCTGGCAATACCGATCCTCTGCCTCTGTCCTCCTGAAAACTCATGGGGGAACCGATTGGCATGTTCCGGGTTTAACCCCACTATATTCAGTAACTCATAAATCCGATTGGTTCTTTTTTGCCCTCCAGCTAATCTATGAATATCTAAGGCCTCAGCCACAATATCTCCAACCGTCATTCTAGGATTTAGGGAAGCATAGGGATCCTGAAAAATCATTTGCATATTGCGACGCAGCTCCATCAGGTCATTCCCTTTGGCCTTCGTAACATCCTTGCCTTCAAAGATGATTTGGCCGGCAGTTGGTTCATAAAGCCGAATAATTGACCTTCCGGCTGTTGACTTACCGCACCCGCTTTCTCCTACAATACCCAGAGTTTCCCCTCTTTTGACCTTAAAGCTAATTCCATTAACCGCCTGTACTATTTGTTGTTGCTTGGAAAACAAGCCCCCACCTAAAGGAAAGTGTTTGACCAAGTTGTTGACTTCTAATATATAGTCTTCACTTACGGCCATGGTCTACACTCTCCCTTCCAGCTCAGCCACTCTGGGCGCCTGAGGATGTTGTAGCCAGCAAGCGACCTGGTGTCCTTCGCCAAGTTGAGTATATTCCGGAGTTTGCTCTGTGCAAATTCGCATACAGTGCGCGCAACGTGGCGCAAATCCACACCCTTTTGGAGAATCAAGAAGGTCAATGGGTGTACCGGGAATAGGGATAAGTTTCGTATTTCTATCCGCATCAAGACGTGGTACTGATTTCAACAACCCCCAAGTATAGGGATGTTTTGGTTTATAGTAAATATCATTGGTATTACCACTTTCAATAATTTTTCCGCCGTACATTACTATAACCCTGCTACAAATCCCTGCTACGACACCTAAATCATGGGTAATCATGATAATTGAGGTATTAATCTTGCTCTTAAGATCTTTCATTAATTCTAAAATCTGGGCCTGAATCGTCACATCAAGGGCCGTCGTAGGCTCATCTGCAATCAACAATTTGGGGTTACAGGCCAAGGCGATGGCAATCATAACCCGTTGCCGCATACCACCTGAAAACTGATGGGGAAACTGTTTTAAACGACTTTCGGGATTAGATATTCCCACCAGTTCCAAAAGACTTATTGCGCGATCAGTTGCTACCTTACCAGTTAAGCCTTCATGCCGCTTAAGAACCTCCGTGAGTTGCAAGCCAACAGTTAGCACGGGATTAAGCGAGGTCATGGGGTCCTGGAAAATCATACTGATGTCTTTTCCGCGGATGGACTCCATTTGTTTTTCACTTTTTTTCAATAGGTCCACCCCTAGAAAATTAACATTGCCCCCTATGATTTTACCGGGGGGATTAGAAATTAATCGCATTATAGATTGGACCGTAACACTCTTTCCACAGCCTGATTCCCCTACAATACCTATAGCCTCACCAACGTCCAAGTGAAAGCTTACACCAGCAACAGCCTTAACTTCACCGGCATAGGTAAAGAAGGAGGTACATAAGTCGTTTACTTCAAGCAAATGTGCCATATCTCATCCTCCTTTTTACTTCCGCATTTTAGGGTCAAAGGCATCCCTCAGGCCGTCTCCAATAAAGTTAAAAGCTAACATTGTGATGGCGATAGCCATCGAAGGAAAAAGCAAGGCATTGGGATGTGAGGGAATGCTTAACCTACCCGCTGATGCCATAGAACCCCAGCTCGCTAAAGGAGGCATAATACCAATTCCAATAAAGCTAAGGAAGGCCTCCATAAAGATGGCCGCAGGAATCTGCAAAGCAACTGTGACGATAATTGGACCCACCGTATTCGGGATAAGATGTTTTAATAACAGTCGCCGGGTATTTGCCCCGAGTGTACGGGCGGCCAGAACATATTCCTGTTCACGCAACCCAAGGATTTGCCCTCGAACAATTCTAGCCATAGGCATCCAGTTAACAATCCCTAACACGATCATAATATTAATCAAGCCACCTTGACCTAAAACGACCATCAGCAAAATGACGTAGAGCAAGTCCGGCACACTATAAATGATATCGATAATACGCATCATAGTATTGTCAACTCTACCGCCGAAATAACCGGAAATTCCACCGTAAGAGACACCTAGTACTAGGTTAATCATAACTGAAACAAACCCAATTTCTAAAGAAATTCTTCCTCCATACATAATTCGTGTCATAATATCCCTACCCAGATCATCCGTGCCAAAGGGATGAACCCACGATGGAGACGCATAGAGACTATCCAGATTATTGCTATAAAAATTGAAATTTGAAAACATGGGACCAATGAAGGAAAAAAGCACCAGCAGACCGAGAACAACCAAACCGAGCATAGCAAGATAATTCTTCTTAAAGCGTCGCCACGCATCCTGCCAAAGGGTCGTACTCGGACGAGCTATTACATCCGAAGAAACTTGAGATTTCACTGGTTCGAACATATTTGGAGATAAGCTCATGTTTACGCCCCCTTCTGCGTGGTCAGTTTGATCCGCGGGTCAACTAACGTGTAGGCGATATCCACCAACAGATTGAAGACCACAAGGAGAGTGCAATACAGTATGGTAATCCCCATAATCGTCGGATAGTCACGATTACCGATACTGGTCACGAAAAACTGCCCTATACCCGGTATGTTAAATACATATTCAACAACGAAATTACCTGTCAGGATATAGGCAAAGAAGGGTCCTAAATACGTAATGACTGGCAAAAGTGCATTACGCATGGCATGTCGTGTTATAACACGATATCCAGGTAAGCCTTTGGCGCGAGCAGTACGGATATAATCTTGACTTAAAACATCCAACATGCTTGTTCGCATCAATCTGGTTACCTGAGCAATAGGGTAGGCACTTAAGGCGAGCGCAGGAAGCACAAGCTGTTTCAATTCACCCCAACCAACCGGGGGAAACCAACCGGTTTTATAGGCTAAATAATACTGAAATAATGTAGCGAGAACGAAACTCGGCACTGAGATACCGATTGTCGAAAACACAGTAGCTACGATATCAGGGGTTTTATTCTGACCTAAGGCTGCTATCGTTCCAAGTATTAGACCTCCACCGATACCAAATATCGTTGCCAATAAACCGACCGCTGCTGTTTTCGGCATTCCGTCCTTAATGAGATCATTAACGGATCTTCCAGCATAACGAAACGTGGGACCCAAATCGAAATGAGAAATGTTTACAAGGTAATCCACATACTGCTTGGAGAGCGGATCATTTAGATGATAACGTTCCTCGATGTTAGCCTTCACCGCATCGGGAAGCACCTTCTCCGATGAAAAAGGACCACCAGGAATGGCATGCATTAAAACAAACGTTAAGCTAACAACTAGAAATAGCACTAAAAACGAAGATGCTATACGTTGGATTAAGTATTTTACCAATTTTATCCCCCCCTCCTTAATGACAGCTCTCATTCTATGTGTTAGTTTTAGCTTTGTCCACTGTCAAAAAATGTCGAACTGTCCAATCCCATTACAAAGCAAATACCAGTAATAGAGGTGGACTCAGTGGCCGCTTCTATTACCGGTAGTTTGGTAGGGCAATCCTTAATTTATCTTATTTCTCTACAGTTGCGGTTTTAAAATCTACCATACCAAGGGGAGAATGAATTACACCTTTAACATATGACTTCGCAGTATATTTATTATAGTAAAAATTGATTGGCATAATAGGCATTTCGGTCATTAAGATCTTTTCAGCATCATGCAATTGTTGCATACGGGCCTTGGTATCCGCATTTGTTTTAGCTCCTGCAATTAGCTTATCATATTGTGGATTACTCCACCCTGTTTGATTGTTGCCACCATTCTTGACAAACAAATCTAAGAAAGTCATGGGATCCATATAGTCGCCGACCCAACCAGCTCGAGCTACGTCATAATCGAGCTTTTGCTCAGATTCTTGATATACTTTCCATTCCTCTGGGCGTAGGGTAACTTTTATCCCGAGGTTTTTGCTCCACATATCTTGGATAATGGTTGCCATTTTTTCATGAATAGGGTCGGAGTTAAATAAAATTTTGATTTCTGGGAACCCTTTTCCATCCGGGAAACCAGCATCTGCTAAGAGTTGCTTAGCCTTGGCTAAATCTTCTTTAAAATAGTCTCCGCCGACATCACGAAATTGTTTACTGGGGTCAACATCCTTGATACCATAAGGAGTAAAGGCAAAAGCACTTTTTTCATTTGATTTGTGTACTGTATCAATAACTTTCTTACGGTCAATCGCCATAGCCAAGGCTTGGCGCACTCTAGGATCATCATAAGGCTTCTTGGTAACGTTAAACCGATAGAAATAGGTACCAATTTGGGGCCCAACTTTCAAATCTCCGGACTTCAGCAGGCGTTCAACATCATCGGTAGGAACACCGTTGTCCACACCGTCTATTTGACCGGCCTCATAGGCAGTCAGAGCAGCTTTACGATCTTCAATCAAACTAAGAGTGAGTTCCGTAAGTTTAACCGATTTTGCATCCCAGTAATTCTCGTTCTTTACTAAGACGATTTTATCATTATGAGACCACGACTGCATTTTAAAGGGGCCATTAGAGACAAATGTCTCCGCTTTAAGGTTCCATTCCTTATTCGCTTCCACAATTTTTTTATCAACTGGATAATACGTTGGGAAAGCCGTTAAAGCTAAGAAGTAAGGAGTAGGGTGTTCTAGAGTTACTTCTAACGTTTTGGGATCGATCACTTTAATACCCACATCTTCTGCCTTTCCCGTTTTGGCATTGTAGGCAGCACCGCCTTTAATATAGTCAGCCACCTGGTAAGCATATTCTGCTGCATTTGCAGGATCCATGGCCCGCATCCATGCAAATTTGAAATCTTCAGCTGTCAGAGGGTCTCCATTGCTAAATTTGGAGTCCCGTAAATGAAACGTATACTTCAAAGCATCCGTTGAAACATCGATTTTTTCCGCAATAGCTGGCTGGGCAACGTTGTCTTTGTCTAACCGAGTCAGACCTTCAAACATGTTCATTTCGTCGATTGCCTCCGGAATACCGTTAGACATTTGAGGATCTAATGTTTTTGGTTCAGCCCCAGAGTTATAACTGGTTTTCATTTCCTTTGAAGATGTTGAAGTCGATCCTCCTGTACCACAACCAGTTACAGTAATGCTTAGCATTAGTGTGGCAGCCAGGATCATCACTCCCAATTTGTTTTTCCTAAACATGTGCTCATTCCTTTCTACTTACACGCTTTTCAAGGTATATAACCTATTAGTATTCGAC
>DATMYU010000326.1:0-5161 GCA_035560775.1 Desulfosporosinus sp. | reverse complement strand
TATGTTTTTCAGTGGAGAATTATTAATGTGGAGTGCCCTTTTTATTGTTGTCATTTCATTCGGCAACCTGACCTCGATACAGATTCTTTACAAATTCATCTTCACTTGTGCATGATAAGATTGTGCTATGTTTCGATTAGATAATTCATGCTTATAAGCTGAACACATGATAAATTTATTATTGTAGAATATGACCCAAATGTGTGAATCGTTAGATACATTCAATCAAAGAATTGCGAATTGTCCGCAATTTGAGAGTACTTTGCTGCCGATAGGGCACGGTTTGACGATAGCTGTAAAAAGAGCAAGCTGAATTGAGTACAACAGGAGGAATGAAAGTGAAAGTAATGGCATTTGTGGGGAGTCCAAGAAGAGATGGAAATACGGCTAAAATAGTAAACGCTATTTGTAAAGGTGCAAGGGAAAGCGGTCATGAGGTTGATGTTTACAATTTATCTGAAATGAATAATCAAGGATGTATAGCATGTGACGCATGTCAGTTAGAAAAGGTTGATTTTTGTTTAATTGATGACAAGTTAACAGACCTTTTGCCACAAATAGCAAAAGCAGACTGCCTTATTGTGGGAACACCGATATATATGCTGCAGGTTAGCGGAGCAGCAAAAAATTTCCTGGACAGATTACGTCCGTTTTTAAAACCTGATCTGACTGCAAAATACTTGCCGGGGAAAAAGTATATAACGGTTACCTGCAGCGGCGCGCCTGCAGAGTCATTCAGTAATGTAACGGAATATTTGAATCAATTTTTTGGTTACTTTAGAATGGAAAATGCCGGCAATATTGTTGCCGGTAACTTAAATGAAAGAGACGGTATTATGCGGCAGTCTAAGATTTTAGAGGAAGCGGAAGATATAGGTAAAAAATTAATTTAAAGTTAATTTGATGTACAAACGCCAACTTGGCAAATCAGTTTAAGGGGCAACAGTCAATCGGGCTGATTGCCCCTTGTCATTGCAGTCAAAATCCCTATACTCAAGCCAACTGATTTTTAGTTCGAAGATCTTCTGCAATGGCATATGACAATGTTAGCATTACAACTCCAACAATGTTCTCAGATAAATAACAATAATCTTGGAGGCTATTACACATGACAGATAATCAAACAGATCAGGTTACTACAAAAAAAATGAATCCGAGCCTGATTTTACTCGGGCTCTCTTTGGCTACTCTAATGACCTCTATTGATACAAACATAGTTGCCGTCGGATTGCCCACGATAGCGAAGGCGTTGAATACAAATTTTTCAAGTGTTCAATGGATTGTCCTTAGCTATTTATTGTCAATAACTACCCTTATTGTGGGGATTGGGCGCATCGGCGATATGTTCGGGAAAAAATGGCTATATTTAAGCGGGATTGTGATTTTTACAACTGCATCATTACTTTGTGGATTATCATCCTCTATTTACATGCTTGTAGCCGCTCGTGTTTTACAAGGTATCGGAGGGTCTATACTCATGGCGCTATCGTTTGCCTTAGTAGTAGATGTGGTTCCTAAAGAAAAAATTCCACAGGCTATGGGCATTTTAACATCCATGCTAACGTTAGGAATTGCCCTTGGACCTTCGCTGGGCGGTGTCCTTATTAGCGCATTCGGATGGCACATTATTTTTCTTGTCAACATTCCAATTGGTATCGTTACTTTCATCATTGCTTTGAATTTTCCCAATTTGGAAGTCACCCACACAGAGCAGCATTTTGATTGGTTGGGTGTGCTTGCCTTGGCGATCTCTCTCATATGCTACAATTTTGGAATTACCTTTAGTGAATCACAAGGGTTAAGCGTAAATGTGCTGCTCTTGATAATTTTCTCCATAATAAGCACCGCCATTTTTATAATCATTGAAAAGAACGTTTCTTCACCGTTAATAAATCTTAAGATATTCAAAGACCGGATTATTAGTGGTAGTTTAGGTATCAGCGTAATCATTTATGCGATGATAATGAGTATAGGTATGGTTCTCCCCTTTTTCCTCTCTGATGCGCAAGGGCTACCGACATTTGAAGTTGGACTACTAATAGCGGTTGGCCCACTCGCCACTACTGTAATGGGCCCAATAGCTGGAAAAGCCGCAGCACGATTCGGGAATCGCCCTGTCATGATTTCGGGAATGATTGGTTTTGGCATTGGATGCCTGCTAATGACAACCCTAACTCCATCATCCAACCCTATAGGGTTTGCCATACGAATTGCTATTTCCAATGGAAGTTTTGCCTTCTTTCAAACGCCAAATAATGCTGCAATCATGGCATCGGCAAAGCCCGAACAACGAGGAGTAATTTCAGGACTTTTGAATCTTGCGCGTACCTTGGGCCTAACAACAGGGGCATCCTTAATGGGAGCTGTCTTCGCTTACTTTACAATGACAGCGCAGGGTATATCTCCCATTGAAAAAGAACAATATTCTGTCAGCTCGGCTTCTCCTGCGGCAATCACATCCGGTATTCACGGTACGTTTATCGTTGCAGTTATAGCAGTAGTTATTGCGATCATAGTTGGCATAATTACTTTGCGTCCACAGAAGGAGATCACTCAGGGATAGTGCCATTTGAATAGAAAAAGCAACTTGAATTTGTTCATCTATAAACAAAAACCAGGTGGATATCGTCTACATCGAAAGTCGTCAGTCTCCCAGCAGTGTTATTGTTCCCTTTGTGCCGTCTACACGGATTCTTTGCCCGTCCTTCAGTATTTTTGTCACGTTTTCAATCGCTACAACAGCAGGGATTCCATATTCTCTGGCGACGATTGCCGCATGGGAAGTCGGGCTTCCTATTTCTGTAACCACTGCACCTGCTACCTTAAAAAGCGGCGTCCAGACCGGGGCTGTATGGGTTGATACCAGGATATCTCCCTTTTTTAACTTATTGAATTCTTGAGGGTCCCTTACAATACATACGGTGCCTTCGTAAACACCGCTGCTCACCGAAAGTCCTTTCAGCTCATCCAAAGCTCCTTGTTGATCGAAGCACGCTTTTTTGTTTGGTTTAAATTCCGGAATAGAACCGGTTGATACCAACCAGTGCACTCCTCTTTTATGGGCAGCGCAAACCTTTGTCAGTGCAGACTTGCGTTTCACTATTCTTTCTTGCACAGCCAACTTCTCTTCCGCCGCAGGACTGAGTTCGTCAAGAAGGAGATAGAATACATCGTCCTTCTCCTTGATGATTGCCTTTACTGTCAGAAGACCGCCAAGCTTCAAGACCATTCTGCGTATGCAGGCTGTGAGCTTCTCCAGCATAAACGAGCTTTCTTCTCTGACGATGATTTCATTTCTGGCTTGCTCAAGAAGTTGTTCGAATTTATGATACTTGCCTAGCGAAAGTCCTTGCTCAACTCGCTTTTTAGCGGCTTCATAATCGGCTTGCTGCTTTTTTAAGTTTTCTTCGGCATTTAGCAGTGTGGGATCACTTAGCAAGGCATCAATCAAGCCCTGAATGACTTCCGGTCTTTCACACCAGGTCGGAGTCCCCAGCAGAGCCAAACCCGAAGCCGGTCTGTCTCCATAAACATTTAAAAACCTGTTGAATTCCCTGTGAAAATGTTCCTTATTCTTTCCTTTGATTGCCGCCTGCGCTACTTTGATCAAAGCTTCATTTTGAAGAGCCGTTCTGAACGGCAAGGCTCTAAGCAAACTATCTTTCACCTCAGCAGCCTTAATCTTTCCCACCGCTTTTTTGACCAAACGGTTCAGCTTGAAATCGTTAATCCAACCGGATATAGAAAGCATACGAAACCTTCTGCAAAGCAAATCCCCAAATTCTGTCAAGGCTTGTTCGATAAGTTTGGCAAGTTTTTTGGCATCATCAGTATTTCTAGCTGCTGCCTCCATCCTCTTCAGCCATGCATTCATTTCCACGGCAAGTGGTTTCCATAGGTCCTCAATACCCTCAGATCTTTTTGTCAACAATGCAGCCGGTGCCTTCCATACTATTGCTAGGGACACGCCCGGCTGACCGACGCCTACCGCCACACAGCCGTTTTTTCTCTCCACAAGCCTGAGTGGCTGTTTGGGAATTTTGAGTCCTATATCCTGTAACGAAAGGTAGAAGGCCCGATACCGCTGATAAAAGTAAGCAAAATCCAGCGGAGTCATCGGCTCTGAAAAATGCTCCATGGCGGCTTGCAAGACAAAGTTAGGTTTCTTTCCCGGATAAATGACCTCATCTTCAGGACCTAAAACAGGTAAATATTCAGGTTCAGATTTCAGGGTAGTGATCGGCCTGGCCTGTAGCAGGTATACGTTTCCCTTTGAACACGCCCATTCCGTATCCTGGGGTATACCAAAGTGTTTTTCCACAAGCTGCGCAAGCTTGGCCAGCTGGGCAAGTTCATTTTCTCCTAGGCAGTAGGAGTTTTGCAGGGATTGAGGAACCTTTTCGCTCCTTGTCCCCTCTTTGGTCAGGATTAGTTTATGATCTTTTGAACCAAGGACCTTCTCCTTAACCCGCCCGTCCTTGGTCAGAATAAAGGTATCCGGCGTTATCAGACCACTGACAATCGTTTCGCCAAGGCCATATCCGGCACTTATTAATACTTCATCCTTGCTTTGATTGACAGGATTTGCTGTAAACATGACTCCCGCAACCTCTGAATTAATCATCGCTTGAACAACAACCGCCAGGTCGACCAACAGATGCTCAAAATCCATGCTGATCCGGTAGCTTATCGCCTGCGCACTCCAAAGACTGGCCCAGCATTTTATCACATGCTTAAGCACAGCCTCCTTTCCGCTAATCCCTAAAAAAGTGTCATGCTGTCCTGCAAAGGATGCCGAGGGTAAATCCTCAGCGGTTGCACTTGAACGTACTGCAACTAATAAGCTGGCATCGGATCCTGTTTTTATAGCTAAGTCTTCCAAGGCCTTGATCACTGCCTCCTGTACTTGAAGGGGCATTGGAGTCTCTTCAATCCATGATGAGATATCTCTGCTTGCGTCTGCTACTGCTACTGCTGTAATATCTTGAACCTGTAGATTCTCAAGCCTTTTTGCTATCCGTTCCTTCAGGTTTGACTCTTCAAGATGGACACGATAGGAGTCGGTTGTAACGACAAAGCCTGGCGGAACCGGCAGCCCTGCACGAATCATCTCGCCCAGATTGGCACCCTTACCTCCTGCCTCCGGTAAGGAATGCTTATT
>DATMYU010000325.1:0-2765 GCA_035560775.1 Desulfosporosinus sp. | reverse complement strand
GTTTAATCTTAATTATTATTCTCTTGGTGCGTTCTCAGGGTTTACTACCTAAGCGGATTAGAAAGTACGGGAAACTAACAGAAAGCAAGACGAAATCGGCTTCTGATGTGCGAATGGGGGGCAATTAACGCAATGAAGATTATGCAGACGGAGTCCCTGACCATTAACTTCGGTGGACTAAAGGCTGTAGATGAGGTGGATTTCTCAATTTCCAATGAGGTTGTAGGGCTGCTTGGACCTAATGGCTCTGGAAAAACTACCTTCTTAAATTTGGTAAGCGGCATTTATCAGCCAACCAGCGGTAAAATAATTTTCATACAGGAAGATATTACTGGATCAGGAGCACATGTAATTCGGAGCAAGGGTATCGCTCGCACCTTCCAGACGAATCGACTTTGCCTGAACCTGAGCATTATTGATAATATGCTTCTCGGCCTTTACAGTCAGCAAAAATCCACCTGGTGGCAAGCCATCGTTCAACCCAAACGTTGTCGTAAAGAACTCAGTCAAAATATTGAAAAGTGTTTGCAATTGTTGGATCATTTTAACCCGGAGCTTGTAGAGAAGGCGTATGACCCTATTACAACGATCGCCTTAATCGATCGACGTAGAATCGAAATCGCGAGAGCAATTGTCGGTGACCCCAAATTATTACTGCTTGACGAACCCACGGCTGGACTTAACTCAGAAGAAACAAGTCAAATAATCAATGATATCGGAAAGATCCGTAAGGGTGACCAGCAGATATGTATGATTATTATTGAACACGATATGAACGTTATCTCCAGCATCTGTGACCGGGTGGTTGTTTTGAATGCAGGTAGGAAAATTGCCGATGACACCTACCAGGAGATTTGTAAGAATGAGCAAGTACAAACCGCATATCTAGGGGGTTAAGCATCATGCTAGAACTAAGTAATGTTAGTACTAAATACGGTCAGATTCCCATGCTAATGGGAGTAAATATTAAGGTAGACAAAGGTGAGGCAGTCTGTTTGTTAGGGGCCAATGGGGCAGGCAAAACCACCTTGCTAAAAACCATTATCAGTATGATTAAACCAGTAAATGGTGAAGTGTCTTTTAATGGCCAAAGACTGGATCTGCTAGCATCTCATAAAGTAATCCAAGCAGGTATTGCCATTGTACCGGAACGGGAAGGATTATTCCCAAAAATGACAGTCGAGAAAAATCTCTTGATGGGGGCTTACTACGAAAAGGATAAGAAAAAAATAAACCTCCGGCTAGAAGAAGTTCTAACTATATTTCCCAGACTGAAAGAAAGGTTTCGTCGAAATGCCGGTACGCTTAGTGGTGGTGAACGAAAAATGCTAGGACTTGGACGGGCTCTGCTAGCTGATCCTCAGGTATTATTGCTGGATGAACCCTCCCTTGGTCTGGCTCCTGCTTTGGTTCATGAAGTTTATGAAGTCATTGAACGGATTAGGAAAGAGAAAAATATGGCCATCCTCTTAGTAGAACAAAATGCTCTCAAGGCTTTATCGGTGGTCGACCGAGGGTACGTATTACAAAAAGGCGGCATTTTTCTGGAAGGTTCGACGACAGAACTGCGCGAAAACAAAATAGTAGTAGAATCATACCTTTCTAGTTGTAGTACTTAGCCGGCACAAGAGAAAATAGTAAACGCAAAGGAGGTTGGCGATTCCTCCACTAGCCTGAAGGCCTAGTGGTTCCTCGCCAAACGCATTATGAGAAAAAAATTCGTCATGAATGGGCCGGTGGTTTTAGTTCGCGGAGCTGGAGAACAAGCCTCTGGAGTGGGCTGGGTGCTAGCTAGAGCAGGATTTCGAGTGGTGATGACAGAAGTGGCAGAGCCTCTGATGGTTCGTTGGCCAATTTGCTTTGGGACGGCCGTGTCAGAAGGACGATGGCAAGTTGAAGGGGTTTCGGCGAGGCGTGTCGATGATCCCAAAGGCTGCGAAGCAACTTGGCGAGCGGGGAAAATTCCTGTGCTAGTCGATCCTGAGTTAGAGTGTCTGTCCTTACTGAACCCCTTGGTTTTGGTGGATGCCATCATGGCCAAACGCAACTTGGGGACCAAACGGAGCATGGCTCTTCAAACCTTCGGTTTGGGACCGGGTTTCACGGCGGGAAGTGATGTTGATGTCGTCGTGGAAACAAACCGTGGACATAACCTAGCACGGCTGATCTATGATGGGGCGGCCCAGCCGAATACGGGCATTCCGGGAGAAGTAGGGGGTATCTCACATAAACGTGTTCTTTATTCGCCAAAGGCTGGAATTTTTAGAGCAAAGCGGAGTATCGGCGAAAAGGTTTGGGAAGGTGATATATTAGGTGAAATCGATGATGGGGTTCAAACGGAAGAGGTCTTGGCGTTATGTACCGGTGTTCTAAGAGGTTTATTGCGAACAGACACTCCGGTAGCTGAGCATGTTAAAATCGGGGACGTTGATCCTCGTGGGCATGAGGAATACTGTTGGACGATTACGGAGAAGGCACGGGCGATTGGAGGTGCAGTATTGCTGGGGATTTTAGATAGCGACATACTTAGTCCTCTGTGTACAATGAAACACCAAGACTCTAATTTATTACGTCTTGATCGGAAGTTGAGCTAATCTAATACAAATAAGTCTTCAATGGGGATCTCTAAAAACTTTGCTAATGGCTAATTCGAGTGTAGGATTATAGTTATTATTCTCGATGGCATTGATTGTAGCGAACACTTTTACTTTGAGCATAGCAAAAAAAGCAATATATATTTTTCACCCAGATAGGAAAATTAAATT
>DATMYU010000324.1:0-2669 GCA_035560775.1 Desulfosporosinus sp. | reverse complement strand
CTTCCAGAAAGTATATAACAAACAGTTATACTTTCTGACTAGTATTAAAAAAATACCAAGAGGCAAGGAGAATATCTTATGTTTGTCGGAGCACGAATCATAAAAACAGGCATTGCCGTTGCATTAACAATGTATTTATGCAAACTTTTTCATATTGAACCAGCCATTTTTGCAGCTATTTCCGTCGTGGTTAACATGCAACCTTCCGTACGTAAAGCGTTACATAATGCGTGGGAGCAAGTTTGGGTACATTTACTTAGTATCGTCTTAGCCGTTCTTATGGGTCTCACACTCGGTACGAGTCCGATGGTCACTGGCCTAGCAGTCATCCTCATCATTCTTCTATGTAATCGGCTTGGGTGGTCTGGTGGAATAACCGTGGGCGTTGTAACAATCGTCTTTATTCTCGATTCACCGATCAATGGATTTTTAACCCATGCAGGAGTTCGTTCGTTAGCGGTTTTCCTTGGTCTCCTAGTAGCTCTGGTGGTTAATCGTATTTTATTGCCGCCAGAACACAAGGAAAAACTTTTTTACGAATTAGAACGACTTTTCCGCGATGCATCTATGTTTTTCTTAGATCGTTTGATCACGTTTATTTCTTCTGCTTCACTGGAGTCGTTCACCGCCGAACCACCTTTAGAGCTATTACAGCGACTCGAGGGCGCTATGGATCTTTTCGAACATGCCCGAGAAGAATTGACAGAGCGAGACAATGCCCTACTCGTTGAGCGTGGCCTCGAAATCTGCCGAGGTTTCATTGAGCGAGGACAAACTATTGGCGAGATGACTGCTCAACGCGTACAACGGCTTAATGCGCCAGATTCTCCTCTACCTGAGAATAGGATGAGTTCTGAATTTCAGACAATGCTTGATGTTTTGCTGGCTGGAGAACGGAATTTAGGACTCTGGGCACGTAAAGTAAGCATTGGATTAAATCAGCCCCATGTTGCAGAAATAATTGAAGACAACACCGAATATTGGGCTGAATTCGATCAAGTTATGGATTCTTGGCAACGCACTGTAAGGGGCGTTTTTTACTTGCGGGCTATGATGGAAATTGCCGTAGTCGCCACCGAAATGCGCTGGGCAGAACGAAGGATGAAAACCCTCTATAATCTGGGACCGCTCAATTAAAGAAAAGGCCTGATGCTTTATACGAAAAGTCATGAAAGTTGATAACAAGAGTACCTTCGATCAACAAAAACCGGAATTTTCTTCCGAACCTCCTTTATTTGATCTGTCTCCAGTTCTGCTAGGAAAATCTCCTCTTTTTCATCGGCCTCTTTTATGATTTCTCCCCCAGGGCTAATCACACTGGAGTGTCCGCAGAATTTAACTCCGTTGCCTAAGCCAACTCCATTGCAGCCTATTACAAAAATCTGATTCTCAATTGCCCTCGCCTTTTGCAATGTCCTCCAGTGGTCTAATCTCGGATGAGGCCACTCAGCAGGTACAAAGAGTACCTCCACACCATCAAGAGTAAGCCGTCGAACGAGCTCTGGAAACCGTAGATCATAACAAATAATGACACTACAAACATGCCCTTCTATATCGAAAGTAACCATCTTGTTCCCTTCAGTATAGAATTTATTTTCTTCTCCTGGTGAAAACAAATGAATTTTCTGGTAGCTTACAATTTCAAGACCTTGGCGATTAAAGACTTTAGCTGTATTGACAACCTGTCCATCGTCAATTTCGGAGATTGACCCTCCTACCAAGTAAATTTTTAGTTCCCGAGCAAGCTCGCTCATTTTTTTAACAGCATTTTTGCCAGAAAACTCCGCTTGTTCCCTAATATTGATAGGAAAGTACCCCGTATTCCATGTTTCGGGTAAAACGACTACATCAGGCTTACTGTGTGCTGCTTCGCGAACCAGTTTCTCCATTTTAATGAAGTTCGCATCAGGTTCGCCAAGTACCACATCCATCTGAATAACTGCAACCTTTAATCTATTCAACCTAATCCTCCATCCTTGTTTCTTAAAAATATCATAAAAAGGCTCATTCCATATTATTGTAAATACTACTGTGGATAGTAAATTACCATACTTAATGAGCAAATCGTATCGCCAGAATTTTTATAAGTATGCGGGCTATCTGCCTTAAACCGCATAGAATTCCCTGTAGTGACAACAAAACCCTCGCCGCTTACGTTAATAGTAACCTCGCCAGAAAATACTGTGATGAATTCCTGTGTACCATGCGGGTGAGCTTCAGCTTCTAGATAGCCTCCGCCATCGAGCTCAAGGGAATACATTTCAAACCGCCTTGTGCTGTCAAAAGGAAATATCGGAAAGTTCCTAACCTTGCCATTATCCTCTATAAGCGCCTGAATCTTAGCCTTATCGACAATTTCAATGTCTGATTCTGGTCTACTCATAAGTTGGGTAAAGGATATTTTAAGCCCATTGGCAATCTTCCATAATGTTGACACAGTTGGGTTTACCTCGCCCCGTTCAATCTGTCCAAGCATACTTTTGCTGACACCTGAAAGCTTTGCAACATTGTCAAGGCTTAACTTTTTGTCCGCACGAAGTCTTTTTAAGCTTTCCGCAATAACGAGATTAAGTTTATCCAAAATATTAACCTCCAGCTCATTGACATTATACTGCACGAATACTATTATTATAATGCACAATACTATTATTATATGTGCACTATAATAA
>DATMYU010000323.1:0-4778 GCA_035560775.1 Desulfosporosinus sp. | reverse complement strand
GGTATAAACAACGAAATCTTAAATTGCATCCATGAGCGGAGGAGTACGCGCCGATTTACGGACCAACAACTATCATCGGAACAACTGGATGCTATACTTGATGCCGCAATCTGGGCACCTAGCGGCGGCAACAGCCAAAGCTGGCTGTTTACGGCGATTCAGAAGAAAGATGTGCTTCTTCATTTAAACAAGCTTGTTCGTGAAGGATTTCAACATTGGATTCCTGATGACGATTACCCCGGCAAACTGGCTATCAAGGAGCATTCCCAAAAGGAAGGCTATAACTTCTATTACCAAGCGCCGACGCTCATTATTGCCTCTAATCGCCCGAATTATGAAAATGCCATGGCCGATTGTGCGCTGGGGCTCCAGAATATTTTCCTTGCGGCTCAGTCTTTGCAGTTGGGAAGTTGTTATATCAACCAACTTCACTGGCTTCGGGATGATCCCGGTGTCCGAGGGTATCTGCTTGAATTGGGCATCCCCAAGGAGCATACGATCTGCTCTTCCGCGGCTATCGGTTTTAAAGGTGCAGAATCGACTGCGCCTACTCGTAAAGACGGCACGATACACATTATTCGCTAAAGTAAGGTAGTATCGGGATGGTGGGAATTGACGATTCGCTATGAAAACAAGCTGAGAGGTGATTTTCCTCTCAGCTTGTTTTGTTTCTGTCAAACGCCAGATAAGTTTTCTTTACTTTTTTCCAATCTTCTGGAAGGGAATAAGGAAATCACGCGGAAATATAAAGGTTAACTCGAAGAAGAAAGATTAGTGTTTGGATAGAACGGTAAATTTGACATGTGGAGACGGCGGTAAGGTTGGAGTGGGTAAGGGTGTTTCGCTAATAAATTAAAAGGATGATTGAGATTATGATTAGAGAGATAGCTTACAGTGCTGTAAAAGACAGCCTCAAAACCGGAGATCTGATTTTATTCCATGGTGTTCAAAGAACAAGCAAGCTGATCGAATTGATTGAATGGTCATACTGGTCCCACGTAGGGATGGTTGTTTTACCCCAGGACATCGGCATGACCGGGGAAGAACCTCTTTTTTGGGAGTCGACAGCCTCCGGTGACGGCCTGACGGATTACCTGACAGGCCAACCCAAAGAAAACGGCCCCATGCTCGTATCACTGCATGATCGTATCCAGGTGGATGTCAATCAGCATTACGATACACATTTTCTGGTGAAATATTTAAATCGTTCGTTGAAGCAAGCGGAGCTGAAACAGCTTAAGGATTTCATAGTCAAAGTTCATGACCGTGGCTTTCCAACGGCTGAAAATGCCTTGAAATACTACATAGAAGGCAGGTCTTCAAATAAACCGGCCCCCGATACGGAAGTGTTTTGCAGTGAATTAACGGCAGAGACCTTCATGGCGCTGGGATTCATCTCGACAGACTACGTACCCAACGGGTATTGCCCGGATGACTTTAACAAAGGGGACAATCTGCCCTCCTTGCAGCCTTTTCACTTTATTGACGGGGCCAGACTGAATAAGTAGAGATGATAGTATGAGAAAGAAAATCGCAGCGATCTTGGTAGTTATAGCGCTAATTATCCTTTCATCAGCGACGTTATTTTTAAATAAATCAACTGCCGCGCAGCCCCCCAAACCAAGCAACGGTGTCCTGGATTTAAGCAACTGGTCCTTTGAGAAAGATGGAATTGTTAGTTTAGCAGGCACTTGGTCATTTTACTTCAATCGGTTTCTGACCCACGAAGATTTTGTGCAGGGCCAGGAGGTTATGCCAACCCCTCTTGAAATACCCAGCACTCAAGAGAGCATGGCACCCATCAAGCCCTTTGCGGAAAACAAATTCTACGGTACGCTGAGGCTGGTGATAAAACTGCCTGAGGGTAAGCAGACCTATGGACTAAGGACAGATATCATACTGACAGCCTTTAAACTCTACATTGACGGCAATCTACAGGGCGAAGTAGGAAGGGTTGGAACGAGCGGGGAGAAGAGCGTCCCTTACTATAATATACTTACCACCTATTTTAATCCGGAAAGTAATGAAGTGGAGCTAATTTACCATACATCGGATTTTACAGCGCAAGATTGTACCATGGTAGCACCTAAAATCGGCTTAGCCTCCCAGATTTCACGGCAAGTACAGTTGGGTTTAGGCAGGGATTTGTTCCTATTTGGTATGCTGCTCATCATGGCAATCTATCATTTTGGTCTGTATATTATGAGGACAAAGGACCGGGCACCCCTCTATTTCGGAGTTTTTTGCCTCTTGTTTGCACTCCGTATGTTATTGGTCGGAGAACGCTTTTTGCCAAGTCATTTGAACTTGAGTTTTTTTGTTTACGGACGCCTGGCTTATCTATCGGTGTTTATCGGCTTTGCAGCTTTGTGTGGATTCTTACACTATGCTTTAGATGGTCTATTTGCCAAATGGTTTGTCAAGCTCAGTATCGCTCTGGGAGCACTGTTCGGGTTTCTCATCCTCTGGGTTCCCTATAGTTTTGCTGACAGACTATTGATGATTTATGCTGCCTTGGCAATTGCCTTATTAGGCTATGCCATGATGCGCTTGGTTAGCGGCGCATGGAAGGGATTTCCTTTCGCCAGGGTCGTATTGCTGGGTTTCGCTGTTTTAGGGGCCACCTTTATCAATGATTTTATTTATCAAATCACCCTTGCCAATACCCCTTCGCTGATTCCCCTGGGTGTTGCAGTATTTACCTTTACCCAGGCCTATACCTTGTCCGCCAGATTTTCCAGTGCCTTTACCAGGGCTGAGCAGCTCACTGTAGAGAATAAAGCTATTTTGTCAGAGCTTAAGCTGATGAACAGCAAGCTTGAATCCCTGGTTAAGGAACGGACTTCCGATTTAGAGAAGGCTCTGGAGGAAATGGAAGTTATGTCTAAAACAGATTATCTGACAAAATTGCCCAACAGACGGTTGATGCTTGCCAAAATCAAGGAACTTATTGAACAGAAAAAGGACTTTTACATTGGCCTGGCTGATATTGATCATTTTAAAGAGATTAATGATCAATTCGGGCATGTTAAAGGTGACGAAATCCTTGTTCTTTTATCAGGAATATTATGCGCAGCGATTGGCGATTGTGGTTTTGTTGGCCGGTGGGGCGGCGAGGAATTCTTAATAGTCCTGGAGACGGCTCAATTGAATTCGATTCTGGACAAGGCCAATGAGATCCGTCGGGCAGTAGGGGAATACCGGCACACAGACATCGGCAAAAGCATTACGATGACCCTTGGATTATGTCAATACCGGGAAGACACCTCCTTGGACGTTCTGATAGCCAGTGCCGATGAGGCTCTTTATCGGGGCAAATCAGCGGGAAGAAACCGGTGTGTGATTTCCGCGTAAGACGATTATCACAATATGATGCTGACGGGTGTTGAGAATGTGGACGGGAGCAAGGCGCAAATCACCATAGGGCAGGGGGATCAATCCGCTCTGCCGGAAACCGTAAGAACAGCCATCGGGAACCATCCGCTCATCCAACTTACCCTGTCGGTAGACGGACAGCAGACTGCGTGGAACAATCCGGACGCGCCGGTCACGGTAGCCATTCCTTATACGCCCACTGCTGAAGAGCTGGCCGACCCGGAGCATATCGTGGTCTGGTACATCGATGGGTCGGGTAATGTTGTCTCCGTACCAAATGGACATTACGACTCGGACAGCAGAACCGTCGTCTTCAGCACTTCCCATTTCAGCGATTACGCCGTCGCCTATGATCCCGTCATCCGGCTGGCCGGGGTGGAGACAGCTCTGGCTATCGCCCGGGCGGCTTATCCTCGCAAGATATCCACTGCCGTTCTGGCCACAGCTGGCAATTACCCGGATGCTCTGGCCGGCAGTGTCCTGGCCTGCCAGCTCAATGCTCCCATTCTTTTAGTCGGCGATTCCGAAGCCGCTCAAAAGAAAGTCCTGGATTATCTCACAGCCAATCTGGAAGCAGACGGTACGGCCTATATCCTCGGCGGAACTGCCGTTATCAGTCAAAGCTTCGCAGACAGACTCAGGGATGTTGGCCTCAAACAGACTATCCGGCTGGCCGGAAGCGACTGCTACGCTACCTCCGTCAAAATAGCGGAACAGCTGCAAGTTGAGACCGGCACCCCGGTGGTCTTAGTCAGCGGGGAGAACTATCCCGACGCTTTGTCGGTGAGCAGTATAGCGGCCCAAAAAGGATATCCTATCCTCTTAGTACAAAAGAGCGGGATCCCGGCTGCCGTCAAACAGACAATTGCTGCCATCAAGCCGGACAAGGTCTATATTATTGGTTTGCAGGGAGCAGTCGGCGAGAACGTGGAAAAAGAGGCCGGACTGCTCAGTGGATTGGCAGCGGAAGATGTCATCAGGATCGGCGGAGAAGACCGCTATGACACTTCGCTGGCTGTGGCGCAATATTTCCTTCCTGACTTAAGCGCCATCCCCGGCTCTGGCTCCGGTTCTCCTTCAGGAGTTCAGACTGTCTGTATCGCTACCGGCAATAATTTTCCGGACGCGTTAGCAGGGAGTGGCTATGCCGCACAACACAATGCACCAATCATTCTCGTGGACGCCAATCTGCCTGAACAGGTCATCCAGTACCTTGAAGCCGGAGCTAAGTAAAGCCGCTATTTTCGGCGGAGAGTACGTAGTGGGGAGGGCCATCAGCTTAGGAAGCTGGCTGGTCAATAAGCTATAAAATGATAGCTGCCCCCAAGGTCTACCGGCCTCGGCGGCAGCTTTTTTTCAGCCTTTGTCATCACCCTGCCCATCTTTTTTGGGGGGAGCTTAGG
>DATMYU010000322.1:0-3327 GCA_035560775.1 Desulfosporosinus sp. | reverse complement strand
AAGATTTATATGTCCGGTTATCCGGAAAAGATATTTTAAAGGGAATTAATCTTGCTATCCCAAAAGGTGAGTTTATCTCCTTGCTGGGTCCGTCTGGCTGCGGGAAAACCACCTTGATCAAAACCATCGCCGGGCTCTTGCAACCTGAGCACGGAGAGATTTTTATCCGGGGAAAGAATGCCCATCCCCTTGCCCCTGAAAAAAGGGGGACCGTGATTGTCTTTCAGGATTTAAGACTCTTTCCCAACCTGAATGTGATCGAGAATGTTGAATTCGGCATGCGCATGAAGGGGGTTCCGAAGAGTTTAAGGCAGCAAAAAGCGTTGGGCTTGCTTGAAAAGGTTGAAATGACCGGCTTTGAGAAAAGACGAGTTAATGCGCTTTCCGGAGGACAGAAACAACGGGTGGCTTTGGCGCGGGCGATTGCAGCCGAACCTTCTATCCTCCTACTGGACGAACCGTTTACTAGTCTGGATGTGAACACCAAAGAGAAAATGATCGAATTGGTGCTCCATCTTCATCAAGACTTAAACATGACAACGGTTATGGTCACCCATGATCAACGAGATGCACTGCTCATGTCCGCCCGGATTGCTGTTATGTACGATGGGAAGATCCTCCAATATGATACCTCTAAAAGAGTTTATGAAGCTCCAGCATCTCCTTATGTTGCGAATTATTTTGGCAAGACCAACTATCTCGAAGGGATGGTTGCGGGAGGTACGTTTCGGTGCATGCTCGGTGAGTCCCTTGTGTCCTTGCCGGATGGACCCTACCGGATGATGATCCGGCCCAATCATCTTCGGATTTTAGGGAAACCGGGTGATTTCCAAATCTTATCGGTCAGTTTTTTGGGAGATCGATTCAATGCTCTTCTCCGTTATTTGGATCAGGATTTCTGGGTGACAGTAGGCCCAGAAGTTGAACTGAGCGTCAGGGACCGGGTTAGTCTCGAAGTTGATTTTTCTAGGGGTGTATTCTACAAAGAAGGAGATAAAAAATGCAATTTGATAAGCGGCTGATGGAGATCCTAGATAAAGATCACAATTTTGAAAGCCTGACGAAGGAAGAATGTGTCTATCTGCTTAATTTCAAGGAAACGTCCTTTGAAGCTTCAATGATCAGAGCGGTGGCAGACCATCTTTCCAGACAAAAGGCGGAAAATTCAGGAGTGATTCTCGGGCAGATTGGCGTCGATATCTCGGAATGCGAGGGGAAATGTCAATACTGTGTTTTCGGAAAAGGCCATGCACAGGTTTCTAAAAAAAGGACAACAGATGAGGAACTTGCCCTGAAAGCACAAGAGTTCGCGGGTCAAGGAGACTTGTATGGGCTATTCCTTATGACCATGAATTCCTTTGACCTTGATGTCCTTTTGAATGCGGTAGACATTGTAAGAAAAAACATTCCTGATCATACACAGATATGGGTGAATACAGGGGATACAGAGATAAATACGTTTCAAGAATTAAAAAAAGCAGGTGTAAAAGGAGCCTACCATGTTAGTCGTCTGAGGGAAGGCATTGATACAGATCTCAACCCAAAGGCCAGACGTTCGACCATGGAAGCAATTATTTTGGCAGGTCTTGATTTATATACCTGTTGTGAACCCATTGGACCAGAGCATACAATTCAAGAAATTGTTGATAATTTTTATATCGGAATTGAACTTGGCTGTTTTCAACATGCAGCTATGCGGAGGGTAGCTGTACCGGGTGTTCCGTTGTCTGTGCATGGACAAATTACTGAACTGAGACTGGCTCAGATCGTTGCAGTCATTACTTTAGCTACGTTAAATCTGAAGAGTATGCGATATATAGGTGTGCATGAGCCTAACCAAGTAGGGTTATTATCTGGAGCCAATGTCGCAACGGCTGAAAGTGGGGCTAACCCAAGGGATAATAACAGTGAGACCTCAAAAGGCAGAGGATTGTCCGTGGCAGATTGCCGAACAATGCTTCTTGAGGCCGGATTTACCAGCCTCCGTCGAGGAGATGAGTCGATGATCCCGCTTGAGAGCTTGAGTGATTGAACCTTCGGTAGGTGGCCATTTCGCCGGAGAGATGGCCGTAAGATTAGAAAGTATGGGTATTGTCTTTAGTGATTTTAAGAGACAGTACCCTGTTTTTAAGCTGTACCATTTTAAGCATCTGAGTGTGAACTCGATTGTGATTTCTAAAAAGATATGCAGGAATTGAGTGCAGCTTCTTGTAAAAGTAACGATGAAGAATTATTATGTAAATTATGTCTAGCAAATTATTCGAAGTTAGGCTAAAAAAGCTCAAACCCGAATCAGACTTGAGTAAATTAGCAGCATGTTTTTGGTGGAGCAGCTACTTTTGAACTCTTAAGTGAATAAAGGAGCGTTGGTTATGCTTGATTATGTTCTTACTTGTTGTTCCACAGCAGATATGGCATATGAGTACTTTCAAAAAAGGAATATCCCATTTGTTTGTTTTCATTACAATATAGATGGAAATGAATATCTGGATGACTTGGGACAAACCATGTCTTTTGAAGAATTTTATGGTAGAATTGCGGCAGGAGCGATGCCACTTACCTCGCAGGTGAACGTGGAGCAGTTTCTCAGTTTTTTTGAACCGTATTTAAAGATGGCCAAGGATATCTTGCACATTTCCCTTTCCACGGGCTTGTCAGGAGCGTACAACTCAGCCTGTATCGCTAGAGAGGAACTTTTACTAAAATACCCGGGTCGAAAAATCCTGATTGTGGATTCGTTGGGTGCATCATCGGGTTATGGCTTACTCACTGATACGGCTGCCGATATGCGGGACAAGGGCGCAACCGTTGAAGATGTGTACGCCTGGGTAGAGGAAAACAAGCTCAACGTGCACCATTGGTTTTTCTCCACCGATCTTACACATTATAAACGCGGTGGCCGTATTTCAGCTGCATCTGCGGTTGTGGGAACTTTGCTGAACATATGCCCGCTGTTGAATATGAGCTATGACGGAAAACTCATTCCTCGTATGAAGATTCACGGCAAAAAACACGTCATCGCCGAGATTTTGCACATGATGGAAGTGCATGTGCAAAACGGTACCGAATACTCCGGCAAGTGCTTTATCTCCAATTCAGCATGCTATGAGGATGCACGCAAGGTGGCCGACCTTATTGAGGAAAAATTTCCCAACCTCAACGGCCCGGTCCTGATCAACAGCGTGGGCACCGTAATTGGTGCGCATACGGGACCTGGGACTGTCGCGCTTTTCTTTTTCGGTGACAAGCGCAAAGATTGACATCTCTTTCTAAATCCAAATGCCCTGAAACAATAATCAATTGGCTAAAATGGGCACGTGAAAAGGC
>DATMYU010000321.1:0-5656 GCA_035560775.1 Desulfosporosinus sp. | reverse complement strand
CTTCCAGAAAGTATATAGCTTAAAAGTTATACTTTCTGACTAGTACAAGAAAGACCGTTATCCCTTTGAGATAACGGTCTTTCTTGTTTACAGTATATGCTTACAATGCTTGTTCTCCGGTTGCTCCCGTTCTTATTGTGTACGCATCTTCCACGGCAGACACAAAGATCTTTCCGTCTCCAATTTCTCCAGTTCGGGCTTCTTTAGTGATAGCTTTGATGACCTCTTCCACGAAGTTATCCATAACGACGATTTCGATCTTCACCTTTGGAATCAGATGTACAGTGTACTCCACACCCCGATATATCTGAGTATTTCCCTTTTGTTTACCGCATCCAATTACTTGGGTTACTGTCAAACCGTTGACCCCGTGATTGCTCAACGCATCTTTTACGCTGTCTAACTTTCCGGGACGAATGATCGCCTCAACTTTTTTCATATCATAAACCCCTCCAATCGATTCAGCCTATACCTAGGCATTAATACCACGCACTCTGGAAACCTGATCCATTACTCAGGAGAATTCCGAATAAGCTCTCTCTCCGTGCAACGATAGATCCAAACCATTTGATTCTTCTTCCTCATTAACACGAAGTTTCGTGACCAGACCGATCACTTTCAAGATAATGAACGTCGCCACCGTAGTAAACACTATCGTAGTTAATACACTTACAGCCTGTATCCCTAAGAGTGAAACATTTCCATAGAACCATCCATCAGTACCTGCTGGATTAATAGTCGTGGTAGCAAAGATACCTGTTGCCAAGGCTCCCCAGGTCCCACCAATTCCATGGCAACCAAAGGCGTCCAAGGCATCATCATAACCAAATTTCGCTTTCATTATGCTGATTGCCAGATAACAAACCGCACCACCGACTAAGCCAATAAATATAGAGGAGAGCGGCGTTACAAATCCTGCGCCCGGAGTTATGGCTACTAGTCCAGCTACTGCACCACTGGCTACACCAAGCATGGTGGTCTTTCCTCTGTGAAGGCGTTCCACAACTGCCCAAGCTATAGCTGCTGCCGCTGTAGCGGTATTTGTATTCACAAAGGCCATCGCTGCTAAGCCATTTGCGCCCAAGGCACTGCCTGCGTTAAAGCCAAACCAACCAAACCATAGGAGGCCTGCTCCTAAAACCGTCATGGGGACGTGATGTGGCGCCATTGAGTCTTTACCGAGACCTTTACGTTTGCCAAGCACTAAGGCTGCTATCAACGCGGAGTATCCCGAACTGATATGCACTACATTTCCTCCTGCAAAGTCCAACGCCCCAAGAGTCCTTAAGAAGCCGCCGACGCCCCAGACCATATGGGCCAAAGGATCGTATACAAAGGTCGCCCACAATAAAACAAATGCAACAAAGGCCGGAAACCGCATCCGTTCTGCGATAGAACCACTTATTAAAGCGGGGGTGATTACTGCAAACATCATTTGAAAGGCCATAAATAGAACTGCTGGAATGGTGGCCGCATAATCTGGGTTAGGATCCATACCGACCCCATTTAACCCCAGCCAATCTAAGCTACCAATTATCCCGTGAAAGTCTGGCCCAAAGGCCAAAGTATAACCTACCACAATCCACTGCAAAGACATAAGGCCAATGACAATCCAACTATGCATGAGAGTACTGAGAACGTTCTTTTGACGTACCATACCACCATAAAAAAGTGCTAAACCAGGGGTCATAATAAAAACTAGTGCTGTACAAATCATAACAAATCCTGTATCTCCGGTATCCATAATCTTTCCTCCTTTTCAAAACAAAAAAGCGCCTTGAGCTACTCTTGCGAGTATCCTCAAAGCGCCATTGCTTTGTTTTCGTTTTTTTTCCTGACTCAGGGTAATCGGTTGTGCACACCTTATGTTTGGTATTGTAGCACGAATTTAAGCTGTCTTGCAATACTTTTCTCTTATGAATTCTGTATACCTGACAGAAATCGGCTGTCAAAAGCCAGAGGTCAGAGAATCTAATAAACTAACCGCTAAGCCGATATCTGATATCGGATGTCCGGCTTAGCGGTTTCATTGAATAACATTCATTAGCACTGGCATGATGTGGGGGGCATAGACAAACTCTAGGAATAGGAACAAGAAGAGTCCAACAATCCCACCGATCATCGAACCATTGATTCGGATCCATTGGAGGTCGTTACCTGCCTTCTCCTCGACAAATCGATTGAGATCCTGATCTGTGTACGCAGCAAGGGTCTCTCTGACCATGCCACCGATCATGTCATGTTCATTTTGAATCACACGGGATAAGGTATCCACGATGAATGAATTCATCCTTTCCTTAAGTGCCAGGTTTTCCTGAACGCTAACCCAATATTGCTCGACGAAAGGATGAATCGTTCGATACAGGGCACTCGGATCTACTGGAGTGGAAGGAGACGAGGCGACTTTCAGCGCTTCCCCAAGAACCGATTCCAAAAATCTGCTCAATAAGACATCGGTCAATAGGTCTTCCTTCCATTGCTCAATCTGAGCATTAAACCGTGTGTCGTACTCTAGTTCTTCTATCCTATTTAGAACGATCTCCTTTAGGCTTATACGCAAAGGATCAAGGGGGTCTCTAAATTTACGTAAGGTTAGGAGTAGCTCCACTTGAAGCGCATCGGACGCTTCGTCGAGGTTTAACCCATCTGACATTTCCACAAACCCCATCAAAGTGCGAAATATTGATCCTCCATTGCCTACTTTTTCCTCTTTAATTTCCTCAAGGTAATGAAGAATGGCCTTACGTGTTTCTTCATCAGCGGCTTTTTCCCAGAGCCCTTCGGCTAAGCGATTCAGTCCTAGATCGATATATCCACGCTTTAACGCCCACTCGCTTATACCCTGTACCTTTGGCGCCAAGTTCCAAGTCTTCGCAGCGCTACGAATAAACACGGCGAGTTTCTCTGCCAGTTGAGCTGGTTTTTGTTTTTCTGCATAACGGCGAAGGTAGGCTAAAATCGTGTCAGTTAGGTAAACTGATCCGCCTGCTTTCTCCACAATTTTAAGGAGTCCCTCACTAAATGGAATCCCCTCAATTTTCTTACGAATTAAATTCATGTTCAGCAGCTCGGTTTGTACGATTGACGCCACAGCTTCGATCACCTTTTCGCGGTTTCGTGGGATCAGAGCAGTATGATAGCCCCAACCCAGTGGCTTTTTGAAGATCGCGGTTACTGCAAACCAATCGGCAATTCCACCCACTAAGGCCGCTTCTGAGACGAAAAACATGAGCCTGATCCCAAAGTTACCTGGATAGAAATATTCTAACACTGCAGCAGCCAGAAAAATAAGGAAAACGGCAGTTAAGGTAATATTTGCCTTTCTGTGATAATTCATTTTAACACCACCCCAAGCACGTAGATCAACATTCCGACCAGACCACCTACGACCGACCCGTTAATCCTAATCATTTGCAGGTCATTACCCGCTTTGTTCTCAATCAATTCAACTAGCTTGTCATCGGTCAGAGGGTCCAATCCTTCATGAACCATGCGACCAATGGCTTGGTGGTGGAATCCGATCTGTTTTTCGATGCTAAGCTTTACCCTTTCATCCACTTTCAACCTGAGAGAACGATCGCGCTCTAATATTTCAAGGTACTCATCCCAGTTGTTCGCTAGATCTCCCATAAAGTGTTCAATTATAGCTGGCATTTTTTCTGTGCTTGTCCCTATAAATGACACATTTTTTTCTTTTCCCTTAAACACTGGGTTTTCCGAGCTCTTATCTAGTATGTTCAAGATAACCTGGTTGAGACTTTCTTGGAGCGACGGTTTTGTCTTAAGTTCCAACACAAAGCGAAGCAAAGACTCCTTTAGCCACCGCTCAACTGTACCATCCAGGAGCGCCGTTTTGACCTTTTCTTGGAGGCCATGAGCCAAAACGGAGGGTGCGGGAAGGAACTTTACAACCATTTTACGCGTGGGATTGTTATCACCATACCTTGTCAGGGCGGCTTCCATTGTATTCATTAGAGCAACCTTAGCCTCAGGTTGCTCCACATAGTCATTGATGACCCGGCAAAAAACGTTCAAAACCTGATCGATATCTCCATGGTCTATTGAAAACTCGACCACTTCTGCCAGAGTTTGCGAAAGATTGATGCCACCCATGTTTTCTTGGAGTAAACCCTGAATAACCTGCGTGAACTCTC
Source organism: Desulfosporosinus sp. (assembly GCA_035560775.1). Taxonomy (GTDB): domain Bacteria; phylum Bacillota; class Desulfitobacteriia; order Desulfitobacteriales; family Desulfitobacteriaceae; genus Desulfosporosinus. The sequence continues at coordinate 1,502 of DATMYU010000321.1, read as the reverse complement.
CCGGCTCTATATGTCTACCGATATCCTCTGCAAAATTGGTTAATAAGGGGGCAACAGAAAGCTTAACCTCCTGCTTGCCCAAGATCCGAATAAGTACGCCTGAAAAATCCCAAGCGGATAATTTGCGCCGGAGTACATCTTGCGAAAGTAGTTCATTCTGTACCATATCCGCCAAGGCTACAAAAATCCGTTCTCGGTTCTGGGGAATGATCTCTGTGCGAATTATTTTGCCTGGGCGAATTCCCAAGGGACGTCGAAACAGCGCCGTTACTGCAAACCAATCGGCAAGCCCCCCGATCATGCCCGCGCTACATCCACTGGAAATGAGTCCGCCAACAAAACCTCCATGAAACGGATAACTGAGCAAAAATCCAAGGGTAATCCCCCCCAATGTGAGATTAGCTGCCTTGGTATTATTTATTTTTTTCGTCATTATTTTTTCCACCTACATTTTCCTAGTCGTAAACCAAGCTCATTCGTTTCCATTCATTTATTGTAGTCTATTTTTCTTGCCTACACCAGCGAAGCTTCGGTCTTTGCGTCAAGTTTACTTCCAAAAAGGCAGGGTTATGTTATGATAAACTAAAATCTAGAAGCGGAGGATATCATGCAACACGAATTCTCAAGAACTGAACTCCTAATAGGAAAGAGTGGTCTAGAAAAGCTCCGCAAGAGCACAGTTATGATTTTCGGAGTCGGAGGGGTGGGTTCATTCACTGTGGAAGCATTGGCCCGTGCAGCGGTAGGTCATTTGATCCTAGTCGACTTTGATGATATTTGTCTAACGAATATTAACCGACAATTACATGCCCTCCATTCTACCGTGGGCGAAGCCAAGGTTGAGATCATGAAACGTCGAATCTTAGAAATCAATCCAGAGGCCAACGTCGAGACGATTGTGGAGTTCTATACGACTGCAGATGCAGAGCGCCTGCTTGGGCGAAAGCTTGACTATGTTGTTGATGCTATTGATACTGTTTCCAGCAAAGTGAATTTAGCCAAAGAATGTTTGCTCCGCAAAATCCCCTTGATCTCAAGTATGGGAGCTGGCAACCGCCTTACTGCTGAAAACTATAGGGTTACAGATATTTCCAAGACCAGCGGAGATCCGCTCGCTAGAGCTATGCGCAAGCTACTACGTAAAGAAGGCATTACCAAAGGGATCAAAGTCGTATCTACCCCAGACCTTCCACTCACTCCGCTCTCTGCGGAAGACGATTGTCGCAATAACTGCATCTGTCCGAGTGGGGATGCCCACTGTGCTAAGAAACGTCAAATCCCCGGAAGTATTTCCTTTGTTCCACCCGTTGTCGGACTCCTTATAGCTGGGGAAGTTGTAAGGGATTTATTACAGTGCTACGAGGCTGAAGCTTAATTTAGGACTAAAAAGGGATTTTCAATAATAAAAAGAGGTCAAGAGTTTTAATTTAACTTCTGTCCTCTTTAGTATGCATAGATTCGTCGTATCCTTTCCCTATTAGATCAAATTAATTCTAAAAAAC
>DATMYU010000320.1:0-9206 GCA_035560775.1 Desulfosporosinus sp. | reverse complement strand
GAGTCAATGTCATGAATACTCGTTAAGTTGCCGAACATTTTTGGCGCCTTATCTTTAGCATTCATGAACCGATAAAAATTCTTGTGGGTAAAGACCAGTGAGATTAGGAATTGTATGGGGTTAGCGGGAGATAACCCTTTTTCCTTTCGGATATTAGCCTGATTTAGGAGTCTCATTAATTCAATCTCTTAGAAAAACGTTGTGCTCTTGGATTGACCTATATTTTGGAAAATAACTCTGCTAAAATAGGAGGCAAGCGGAAGTTTGGTCTTTTCCTCCAATAATTATGATTTAGAAGTATAGATGAGACCTCGGCAAAAATTGCCTGTCCAACTCTACTTAAGTAAGACCCTCGGCCTAACACAAAAAACGGGTTCAGAGTTCCTTTAAGGAAACTCTAAACCCGCTGTAATTTCATATGGAGCGGACGACGAGATTCGAACTCGCGATCCTCGGCTTGGGAAGCCAATACTCTACCGCTGAGCCACGTCCGCAAAGATTAATAAACTTATTATAAATAAGCTTCGCCTATTCGTCAAGGCTAAAATGGTGCCTCAGGACGGAATCGAACCGCCGACACGAGGATTTTCAGTCCTCTGCTCTACCGACTGAGCTACCGAGGCAAATAGTGGTGACCCGTACGGGATTCGAACCCGTGTAACCGCCGTGAAAGGGCGGTGTCTTAGACCGCTTGACCAACGGGCCTTAATCGATATGTGATATTTGATACTCGTTGTTCGATTAGATCTTTTCGTATCCCGAACCACGAACTAAGAGAATGGTGAGCCATCCGCGACTCGAACGCGGGACACCCTGATTAAAAGTCAGGTGCTCTAGCCAACTGAGCTAATGGCTCTCAAATAACTGCACCACGAATTCAAATACTATACTAAGTTGCCAAATATGTCAACACTTTTGTGCAAATTCGCTCGAATACAATTACAATCGCTAATCCGACATATCTCCACTAAAACATCTCACCACGCACAATGGTTTGTTCTCGTCCTGGACCAATTGCTACTATTGTAGCTGGTACCCCTGTCAGCTCCTCAATCCGCTGGATATAATTTTGCGCGGCCAGAGGTAGATCCTCGAAGCGACGGATATGGGTCAGGTCTTCTTGCCAACCGGGCATTTCTTCATAAACTGGTTGGCATTGCGTAAAGATCTTTTGACTTTGCGGGAATTCATGAATGATTTCTTCATTGGCACGATATCCTACACAGATCTTTAATTTATCAAACCCTGTCAGGACATCAAGTTTCGTAACAGCAAAATCAGAAATCCCGCTCACTCGAACAGCATAACGAGCAATGACCGCATCAAACCAACCGCAACGGCGCGGTCGACCAGTCGTAGTGCCAAACTCATGTCCATTAGCCCGCATTTTTTCTCCTGACTCATCCAACAATTCTGTAGGGAAAGGACCTTCACCAACGCGCGTAGTATATGCTTTAATAACCCCGATCACGCGATCGATTCGGGTTGGACCGACACCTGCGCCTACACAGGCTCCTCCTGCAATCGGATTCGAAGACGTTACATATGGGTAAGTCCCATGATCAATGTCAAGCAAGGTACCCTGTGCGCCTTCAAACAGTACTTTCTCCCCCGCCCGGATGCTTACGTCAATCACCAGTGAACTGTCTGCCACCATTGAACGAATTCGTTCGGCATAACCCACATATGCTTCATAAATTCCATCAAATTCAAGGGCTTCCGTACCATAGACTTTCACAAACAGGTTATTTTTTTCTACTAAATTACGGCGAAGTTTAGCCGCGAATTCCTCTTTGTCCAAGAGATCAATGATGCGAATCCCAATCCGCGACGCCTTATCCATGTAGGCAGGACCAATTCCACGCTTCGTCGTCCCAATTTTATGCTCACCGCGTGCTGCTTCTTCTAAACCGTCTAGTACTTGGTGATAGGGCATAATCACCTGAGCATTACTGCTAATCAGCAGTTTCCCCGTCTTAATACCCCGCTCGGCAAGATAATCGAGTTCATCCAACAAAACCTTCGGATCGATCACCACACCATTACCAATGACACAGGTCTTATCAGGATATAGGATTCCCGAAGGGATAAGGTGAAGCTTAAACTCTTCTCCATTTGCAACTACAGTATGACCCGCATTGTTTCCACCCTGGTAACGGACAACAACATTGGCCTTTTCGGCCAGGAAGTCCGTAATCTTACCTTTTCCTTCGTCTCCCCATTGAGAACCAATTAAAACAACAGCAGCCATTATATTATTCCTCCTATTTATCTAAATCCAGTCGCCTAAAAATATCATCAACGTGTTGCAGGTGATATTTTAAATCAAACAAGCCCTGAATTTCTTCTTTGGTCAAATAGTTTAAAACACGCGTGTCCGCTGAAACAACATCAATGAAGTCCTGCCCATTGTCCCAGGCCTGAAAGGCATCTTGTTGAACCCAGGCATAGGCCTCTTCTCGCATACATCCGTGTTCAACCAAGGCCAAGAGAACGCGTTGGGAGGACGTCAGTCCAAACGTCTTTTGGAGATTTCGTTTCATCTGATCCTCACGGATCTTGAGCCCTGAAATCACGTAAGTCATTTGGCGAAGCATATGATCTAAAAGAAGGCAACTGTCCGGTAGTATTACCCGCTCCACAGAGGAATGGCTCATATCCCGTTCATGCCAAAGCGCCATATTCTCCATTGCCGCCAACGCATTGCCCCGCAATAATCGAGACATGCCCGTCACCTGTTCACATATGATCGGATTACGTTTATGTGGCATCGCAGACGACCCTTTTTGCCCTTTAGCAAAGGGTTCCTCAACTTCCAGTATATCGGTTCGTTGCAAATTGCGAATTTCCGTTGCCATTTTCTCGAGCGAACCGCCGATTAACGCTAGAGTGGTCATAAAATGCGCGTGCCGATCCCTTTGTAAAATTTGATTACTTACCAAAGCCGTCTCTAACCCCAAGTGAGCACAGACCGCCTCTTCAACTTCTGGTGCAACGTTGGCATAGGTTCCTACTGCCCCTGAAATCTTTCCCGCACTCACTGAAAAAATCGCTTGATCGAGAAGTACATCTTGACGATCGATCTCGGCAATCCATAAGGCTAACTTCAATCCAAACGTCAGCGGCTCAGCATGAATCCCGTGGGTTCGACCGACCATAACCGTATATTTACTCTCCAAGGCGCGCTTGACCAAGGCCTCTCGTAACGTTTGGAGGTCACCCTTCAATAAACGTCCTGAATCTCTTAAGACAAGACTTAACGCCGTATCCTTCACATCTGAAGAGGTCAAGCCGAGATGAAGGTATTTTCCTGCCTCCCCAATCTCTTCTACAACTGCTTGCAAAAAAGCGATCAGATCATGACGTACCACAGTCTCAATTTCCAAGACACGCTTCGGGTTCACTTTCGCCTTCTCCCGAATTTCTGCCATAGCTTCCTGAGGAATTTCGCCTCGCTTGGTCATAACCTCAGCGACCGCTAGTTCGACTTCCAACCAACGTTCATATTCGTATCCGTCCTGCCATAGCTTTCCCATATCAGGGTGAGTATATCGATCGAGCAACAAGCTTCGCCCCCTGTCATTTCGTAGCACCCTGCAAATTATGAGTTCTCATAAGCTTCCGCACATGGAACTTTTGCTTATCCTGATGACACAATATCTCGTCCCACAACAATACCTGTCACCGAAGCTTGCATCAATCCCCGCGTAATTCCTGCTCCATCACCAATGGCGTATAAGCGTGGAATCGCTGTTTCAAAATTTGCTTGAACTTTTACTTTGGAAGAATAGAATTTTACTTCAACCCCGTATAGTAACGTATTTTTCGAATACATACCTGGAGCAATTTTATCAAAAGCCTTTAATGTCTCGATCAAGGACGTCAAATACCGCTCGGGCAACACATAGCTAAGGTCTCCCGGAACTGCGGAGATGAGCGTCGGTATGGTAGTTGACTTCCGCAGACGGCTTTCAGTTGTCCGCCTTCCCTGTAGAAGGTCACCCAAGCGCTGAACCATTACACCGTCACCTGTTAACATGTTGGCAAGCCGAGCAATGTATCGCCCGTATTCAATTGGCTGATTAAAGGGTTCAGTAAAGCGCGTTGATACCAATAAAGCGAAGTTTGTGTTCTTAGTCTTTTTCGCAGGATCAGCATAACTATGCCCATTCACCACGCCAATGCCGCCATCGTAATGCTCTTCGGAAACTACACCGCCAGGGTTGACACAGAAACTTCGTGTTTTCAGATCATACGTATCCGAATAATAAACTAGCTTCGGTTCGTAGAGCTCCCGCGTCAGATGATCCATAATGGAGTTTGGCACTTCGACACGTACTCCGATGTCCACTTCATTATTTTCTGTAACCACACCCAAGCGATTGGCCTGCTCAGCAAGCCAATTCGCACCCCCTCGGCCTGGGGCTGCGACCACATAGCGAGCGACCACTTCATCCTGCTCTTGTTCATCCCTGCGCTGAATAGTTGCCCCTATGGCCCCTTCTGAACCTACTAAGATATCTTTAACTTCAGCAAGTTCCCAAAAGGTTGTATTCGTCTTGTTCATGAGATGCTCATACATACCGCTCAGCACGTCATAAGCCAGCTCCGTTCCCAAATGGCGTACTGGACAATGGATGAGCTGAATATTGTGGCGGGATGCCTCGTATTGAATTTCTTCAACCCGACGATTATCTAAACCATACACCGTTTCCTGAGCTCCAAATCCGCGGTAAATAGAATCTGCATAATCAATCAGTTCCTGAGCTTGTTCTTCTTTCATATATTCCGTTAAACGACCGCCGACTGCAGGACTCAAAGACAGTTTTCCGTCACTGAATGCCCCTGCACCTGACCAGCCTCTTGTAATAGCACAAGGATCACAGCCAACGCAAATTCCCGTGGCACGGGCAGGACACTTTCTCTTTTCGATAGTTCGCCCATTATCCACAATAAGAATCTTTAAATCCTTGTTGTGCTTTGATATCTCTAAGGCAGTGAAAATTCCAGCCGGACCCGCTCCAATAATTAAGACATCTACTATATGTTTAAATTGTATCGCCTCCTAGAGTCGTTCACTAATACCCACTAGCAGAGAACCCTTAGACACAAACAAATTAATCTTAACAATCCTCCTCCTCCTTGTCAATCTTACAATCGAACATTGATTATAAATATACATAAAACATTCGACATTATCCTTCGAAATGTCCGATAATCATCTTAATCAAGAAGGCATGAAAATCCCCTAGCCAACGGATGTGCCAGGGGGATTATACCAAGTTAGAAAGTATTGTGGCAAAAATGGAACCAAAGACTTCTGCCGGAGGTCTTTACTAGCCGTCCTTGGCGAGCGGCTTACGGGTTGGTGCAAGCCAGGTTTTCTTTAAACGACCTGATGTTGACGCTCGAGATTTACAAATTTAGTAAATTCTTTGAGAAAGCCTAATTCGACCGTCCCTACCGGGCCATTCCGATGCTTTGCAATAATTAACTCTGCAATGCCTTTCTTCTCCGATTCATGATTATAATAGTCATCCCGATAAATGAATGAAATCACATCCGCATCGGCTTCAATTGCCCCAGATTCCAACAAATCCGACATAATCGGCCGTTTATCCTGGCGTTGTTCAACACCTCGGTTGAGCTGTGATAAAGCAATGACCGGGACTTTTAGTTCCCGCGCAAGCCCCTTGAGAGTTCTCGAGATTTGAGCCACCTCTTGCTGACGACTTTCCGTCTTTTTCCCAACCGACAATAACTGAAGGTAGTCAATAACGATCATTCCCAAATTATGTTCCATTTTCATACGGCGAGCCTTTGAACGAAGCTCAGCTAGGGAAATCCCCACTGTATCATCGATAAAGATCGGAGCATCCGAAAGAGGACCCACCGCTCGGGTTAGTTTCGGCCAATCATCATCGAGTAATTCCCCGGTTCTCACACGCTGTTGATCGACCATCGCCTCCCCACAAAGCATTCGTTGCACCAACTGCTCTTTGGACATTTCCAAGCTAAAGACGGCAACTGGAACCTTAGCACGGACCGCCGCATTTTGTGCCATATTTAAGACCATAGCTGTTTTTCCCATGGATGGTCGTGCTGCAATAATAACCAAATCTGAAGGCTGCCACCCCGAAGTCATTCGATCCAATTCCGTGAAAAAGGTGGGAACGCCAGTGAGGTTTCCTTTATTAGCATAGAGATACTCTATTTTTTCAAAGGTTTCTAAAAGAACGTCGCGAATGAAGCTAAATCCATCTTTAACCCTTCGACGCGAGAGGTCGAGAATAAGTTTCTCAGCTTCTTCTAAAAGACCACGTGCTTCTTCCCCTGGCTCATAGCCCCGTTCTAGTATACTGCTTGTCGCACGAATGAGTTGACGAAGAAGGGCCTTTTCCGTCACTAGTTTAGCGTAATATTCCACATTGGCTGCCGAGGGGACAGAACGGGCGATCTCTGATATCGTGGCAATCCCACCCACTTGTTCCAGACGCCCCTGCTGGCGCAAAATCTCTGCGACACTGACAAGGTCAACTGGATCTCCTTTTTCAAAAAGGTCCAGAATGGCTGAAAAAATCAAGCGATGACTATCTCGGTAAAAATCTTCGGGTTGAAGCATTTCTAAGACAACGCTTCCAGCCTGTGGATCGAGCATCATAGCACCCAAAACCGCTTGCTCGGCCTCTAAATTCTGTGGTGGGACTTTTAGCAGTTCCATAGCCTATCGCCTCCTGGTCATACTCACTCTCAATGGAACTACAAAAAGAAAGCTTGGCTTGTGCCAAGCGCTGGCCATGGACGGCCAAGTGTCCCTGTAGCCAAGGGTGGCGAAAGGGACCGCCACCACTTAATGCCACACAAACCCTAAGGTAGGTACATTGGCTATATTTCATCCTGAAATCAAAAACTTTCTTACATTGCGACAACATGTACTTGAAGCTTAGCTATCACGTCCGGATGGATCTTGACCTGAACTTCAAAATTCCCCAGAGACTTGATCGGTTCTTTTAACTCTAACTTGCGTTTATCCACTTCGATTCCATGTTGTTTTTTTAAATCATCAGCGATTTCCTTGCTAGTTACTGAACCAAATAAGCGTCCACCTTCACCTGTCTTAGTCTTGACTTCAATCAGGAGAGCATTAAGTTTATCAGCTAATTCGACTGCGTCTTGTTTTTCTTTTTCCTTACGGCGTTCTTCCAACACTTTCTTATGTGAGATGTCCTGAATATTCCCGGCAGTCGCTTCAACCGCTAATTTTTTAGGGAAAAGGAAGTTTCGGGCATACCCGTCAGCAACTTCAAAAACCTGTCCTTTTTTACCCGTTCCCTTTACATCTGCTTGTAGAATAACCTTCATGTGGATTCCTCCTTACGATTCTTCTGGTAAACGACGGAAATTAAAAACTAAATCAAACAATCCAAACATTATTATACTGACAACACTGAAGTAAAAATAAAAAAAGCTGGTCACAACTAATGCCCATTTGAAAAAGCGAGGGATCTTTGGCGATTGTAACAAATACAAATACACAGAAGTCCCTAGTACCAATGTTAATGCCCCGTAAACAACCATTAAGTTAATCCCTAGTCCACGAAGAACATTCCAAGAAAATTGATCACCTAAAAGATAGAAAGTAATCCCAAAAACCGCACCCCAAACCGCATACCACGGCAAACGCCAACGCGAGAACGGAATCCTTCCTTCATCATCTTTAAACCAACGCCTCACACTATAGAAAACCAACCCAAACTCAATAAAAGCGACAATCGCTACCAGGCCGGGAATGATTAAAGCATAAAAGTGAACTACCTCTTGCAGTACGTTTCGGAACTGCAACTCTGTAATCCCTTGCTGTTGCATTGCTACCATAAATCCTGCGTCTTGGTATTGCTTTACCATGATATTAACCATATCGCTTACGGTTTTAGCGTCAAATCCTATTGACACAAATGAAAGAGTTGGTATCGCCCCTAAAACCGCAGCAAGTGCAGCACCCCAGAAAAAGCTCACGCGCACTGGCCAATGCTTAGACCATCCCAAGACACCTAGTAACCCTGCTAGAGGAACAAAGCTCATCTGATCAATGACTGTTACCCCATAGACTATCAACGGTGCGCCATAGCCTATCAGCAGAAAAGTCATAGCTAAAGTCAACCCTCTTTGACGTCCCACTAAAAACACGGCGAGTAACATGAAAACTTCCCAAATAAACCCCCAGGTGCCCCAAGCGACCCCCAACAAAGGAAATGTCAAAAGGAGAGCCCCGGCTAAATAGTTCGCAACCGTTTTATCACTTAAAAACATGTTTACCCCTTCTCCAATAAACTTAGTCCTCAGGTGCGAGGTAGCTCAAAAGCAAACTTAAATCTCCCCAGTACTTTTCAAGGTTCATCTCATCTGCATCCTTTAATCCTTCAAGACGTTGTAACAGCATGCGATCCAGACGGGAAAAGTCAAAACCCAACCGTCTTGCAAGCAAATAACTCATTCCGACAAGATCCGCCAACCCCTGAATCATCTCTGCCTCTGAACCATTCAGCGTCCCATGTTGGATAAGCCACTGTGCCTGAATTAAATTGACCTTTAGTTCATCAATAGCCCTTGAACCTTTTACCACATCAACTTCAACATGTTCCAGGGTTGCCCCCTCCTAAAGTCCATTTTTCGTAATGAATGTCGTTAATAAATAAACGCCACTTATACTTAATAGTTCGTGATAAGCACACAAAACTCCTGCACTTCACACATATGAAAATTTCTCTTATCTTTTAAACATCCTAATCTAAGCTTACCCCACACCGCTCTTACTCAACCAAGAGGTTTAAGATTGGAGCGCTGACCATGGATGGCAAAAGTGTCTTAAGTAGCCAAGACTCGAACCTAACGTTCGAAATTAGAGCGCTGCCAAGGACTTATGCCCTAAAAATAACTCGTTTTCATTCATTAGTGGTGCCGCTTAAGCGGCAGGAGACCTGAGACTAGTATAAAGAAAACTTGGCTGGCGCCCGAAGACACTGTCTTCGCACGTGTTATCCTTCTTGTTAGCCGCAGGCGAAGGTGGCTGCCTAGTTACCCTTATACCACCCGAATTATGCTACCCGCAACTTATACTTTCTGTATAGGTAAAATTAAAACTATGTCTTGTTCTTGTTCTTGACATGGTTTTAATTTCTTGGCATTATGTTTAACAGTTCATGTAC
>DATMYU010000319.1:0-3431 GCA_035560775.1 Desulfosporosinus sp. | reverse complement strand
ATTTCTGTACAGACTTTATAGAATAGCGTAGAATGCTTGATCAAGGGTCCGCTGAGAATAACCAAATCAGGATTCCAGAGATTGATAAAATTAGCCAACCCTGTGCCTAAAATAGCAGCTGATTCAGATAATATTTTGACTGACAACTCATCCTCATTCTCTGCCGCAAGGCAAATGTCCATATAATTGATTTCATTTAGTGATTTGGGAATTTTGGAGGGCTCTCCGCGTTTCAATTCTGAAAGATATTTACCCGTTATGGCAAAAACTGAAGAATAACATTCGATACAGCCATAATTTCCACAGCTGCAGGCTTCTCCATCGATGTTGATGACCATATGGGCGAAGGCATCCTCCGTATCATTGATGGTTCGAATGATCGTTCCTGAGGAAATAACACCCGTCCGAATACCAATCCCGAAATTGAAATAGACAACATTTTTAAGATTCTTACCCTTTCCATAAAGCATCTCGGCCAACACCGCGGCATTAGCCCCATTGTCAACCATCACTGGTATTCCCAAAGTCTCTTCCAGCATCGTTTTGATCGGGAGATTCACCCAGCCTGAAGCTTCAAAATTAACCGGATTAATCATAACGCCCTTTTTCCGATCCAATGGGCCAACCGTACCCAAACCAATTCCTAACAGCTTTTGAGGATTTATTTTCAACTTCTTTAATATGCTGTCTAACCAATCTGAAATAATTCTTAGAGTATTCTCAGGGGTACAGGCGGCATCCATTGGAAAGCGTAGTTTCTCGATAACTTCCAGTTTCAAATTAGCCAAAATCACCTGGGTGTAAGTTCGGGAAATATCGATTCCAACCAAGTAGTACTTATTGGCATTAACATCATAGAGTACGGGTCTTCTGCCGCCCGTTGATTCTCCAATTTGATATTGCCTTACTAATCTAGCCTCTTCCAAGGGTTGCATGATTCGGTTGAGTGTCGTTAATTTAAGTTTTGTAGATAGAGTAATGCTATTCTTAGTTAAGGGCCCGTTTTTTTGGAGCATGCTAAAAATATCACGAGCCTCTTCTGTCAAATGTTCGAATACTTGAGTATTATTGATCATCATTCTCACCCATCACCTTAAGCTGCCTTTTAACCATTTTAGCAAGAAGTCTGCATAAATAAATGCAAAACTAAAAATGTTGTAGTTCAAATTTAGTTTTGCATTTATAGGTTGGATTATTTTATTTCGCTCTGGCCTTTTTCTTTGAGAATCTTATTCAGAATGGTGAGATTGAACAAGTCTGACGTATCTGGTTTTTCTTTCAGGAAACCGGTCTCGACTGAGAGAGTCACGAAATCCAGGACAGAATCCTTTTCAGGGTTGTTGGTTACTGTCAAACGACTGAAGGCGGCATCCAGGATATCCTTGGATAATGGTTTTTTAGTTAATTCAGTGATCTGGGCATTGACTGTTGCTTTCGCTTTGTCCTGGTTATTGGTGATGTAATCTGTTAACTCCACATGAGTTTGAAGAAATTTTTCAACCAAATCCGGATGTTCCTTTAAGAACTCAGTCCTGACAATCACGACCGCCGTCGTATATTTACCTTCACGCCATAATTTATCGTAATCCAAGACGACATTAGCCTGTAAATCCTTAACTAACGTTGAACCCCATGGTTCCGGGACCAGGGCTGCATCAATATCCCCTTTATCCAGCAGTGCCTTAATATCGGGATTGGCTGCCTGGACAATTTCGACCGTCCCGCCTTTTGTGGTATCTTTCAGCCCGTTTTGTTGAAGCAGATTCCGAAGTGATAGGTCTTGCGTGTTACCGAACTGAGGTACAGCAACCTTCTTGCCGCTTAATTCTTTGATATCCTTGATTGGCAAATCCTTTCTCGATACTAAGATCGCACCAGCATCTGTTGCCCCAGCTATGATCTGAAGATCACCTTTAGACTTAGCATACCCATTGATTGCTGGTCCCGGTCCTATATATCCGATATCCACTGCCCCTGCAAACACGGCTGTAATTTCCTCCGGGCCCGCATTAAACTGTTTCCAGTCGATGGTATTAGATTCGCCAATTGATTTTTGAAATGTCCCATCTGCTTTCCCTATCAACGCTTGCGAATGTGTGATATTTGGAAAAAAGCCTACTCTCACTGTTACATTTTTACTTTCTATCCCCTTAGAAGTTTCTGTTGCCTTAGGACTTTCCTTTTGAGCAGAGCAGGCTGTTAACACACCGCTAAGTACTAATGAAATTAAGGCTAAAAGAACGAAACTTGTTACATTTTTCTTTTTCATCGTGAGCTCCCCCTAAATTATATAATTCACATCATCTTACTGGGTCATTAAATTTATTTTTAACCTCACCTAAATTTAAGAGTTTAGATGAGGAGTTGACTAGACTTTATTCCATTTAGGAAAGAAGTGCCCACTCTTTTGCAACGAAGAACAATAAACCACTACTTGATACAAGCCTCGTTTTCTTTATACTTCTTGGAAAAGTACTGTGGAAAGGTATCTCTCCCCTGTATCAGGCAATAAGACAACAATCGTTTTACCTTTGTTCTCAGGTCGCTTAGCAAGTTGGGCTGCGGCAAATGTCGCTGCTCCCGAGGAGATTCCTACAAGTAAGCCTTCGCTCTTGGAAAGAGCTCTGGCGGTTGCAAAGGCATCTTCATTTTCCACTTTATAAATTTCATCAATAATCGATGTGTTCAAAACTTCTGGTACAAAGCCAGCACCAATTCCTTGAATTTTATGTGGTCCAGGTTTTCCTCCCGACAATACTGGAGAATCGTTAGGCTCGACGGCTATGATCTGAATCTTAGGATTTTTTTGTTTTAAAACTTCTCCAACACCCGTAATTGTTCCGCCTGTACCTACACCGCTGATAAAAATATCAACTGTTCCATCTGTATCTCTCCAAATTTCTTCGGCAGTAGTCGTCCGATGAATCTCAGGATTAGCAGGATTGTTAAATTGCTGTGGAAGATAAGAATTTGGTGTTTGTTCTAGCAATTCTTCAGCCTTCTTGATCGCACCCTTCATACCCTCTGAACCCGGCGTAAGGATAAGTTCTGCCCCAAGTGCTTTGAGGAGATTTCTTCTTTCAATACTCATGGTGTCCGGCATGGTAAGAATTAATTTGTAGCCTTTGGCAGCTGCTACAAAAGCAAGTGCTATTCCTGTATTGCCGCTGGTTGGTTCAATAATAACTGTACCCTCTTTAATAAGGCCTTTATCCTCGCCATCCTTAATCATGGCATAACCGATTCTGTCTTTAACGCTTCCCGCTGGATTAAAGTATTCCAACTTAGCAATCACCTTAGCATCCAAATTGTTCAGTGCATTGAAATTCGACAACTCCAGCAACGGAGTATTCCCAATAAGGTCTGTTAAACTCTTGGCAATCTTTGTCATCTTCCTCCTCCTCATATTTTATATCACAGTATTCCTGTAG
>DATMYU010000318.1:0-3035 GCA_035560775.1 Desulfosporosinus sp. | reverse complement strand
GCCAATACCTTTGTATTGGAACCCAAGGTTATGAGCTTTGTCGGGTGCGAAAATGTTCCTTGTATCGACGATCAAGGGCGTTTTCATCATATTGTAAACTGTCTTAAGCTCCAACTCCTTGAATTCCGGCCATTCAGTCATAACTATTAAACAATCAGCGTCTTTTATCGTATCCTCAATGTTCTTGGAAAAAGTGACGCTTGAATTAAGCGGTTCTTCCAGAATCTTTACTACGGGATCAAAGACGTGGATACTAGTATTTGTATCTGTTAATTTTTCAAGTAAGTGGAGGGCAGGAGAGTTCCTTGTGTCATTGGTACCTGCTTTGAAGCTTAAACCTAAAACGGCTATTTTCTTACTCCCTATATCCTTGAGTTTACTTATAACATAATCGGTGATGCTTTTGATCTGTAATCCATTGCGTTCCAATACACCTTTTAGTAGAGGCAGGTCGGCATTTGCCTTACCAGCAAAACAAATCAGAGATATTAAATCTTTGGCAAGGCATGGGCCACCAAAGCCGGGGCCAGGGTTAAGGTAATGATTTCCTATCCGTTTATCGAGCTTCATGCTATGAAGTATGGCATGGATATCGGCGTTAACCTTCTCACTGATTTCCGAAATCTCGTTGATAAAGGAGATTCTGGTGGCCAGGTAGGCATTGCAGGCATACTTAACCATTTCAGAGCTCTTGGTATCAGTAAAAATCATGGGAGCATCGAAGGTCCTATACAACTCTTTCATCACAACTTCAGATTCTGGGGTATCTACTCCAACAACTATTCGATCAGGCTTCAGAAAATCACTGACTGCATTTCCTTCCCTAAGAAATTCAGGATTAGAAACCACGTCGAAGGGGAGCATTGGGTTTTTCAAGTTATCCTTAATAATCATTCTGGCCATAGCGCAAGTTCCTACTGGTACAGTGCTTTTGATAACAATGGTCTTGTAATTGTTCATATGACCTGCTACGAGCTTGAGAGCCAGAATCAGATGGGACAGGTCCGTATCTCCGTTTTTGCTTTCAGGGGTGCCTACCGCAATCATTATGATGTCAGACTCCCGGACAGCTGTTTTTATGTTGTTTGTGAATACAACCTTATTTCTGTCAGTAGCTTCTTTGAGCAGTTCAGGAAGGCTTTCTTCGAAGATCGGGAGTTCACCGTTATTCAGTGTATTGAGTTTTCTAGAGTCACTATCCATGCAGATTACATCATGGCCTTTTACGGCCAGACCGAGGCCGGTAATCAAACCTACATATCCTGTGCCGCCAATAATTGATATTTTCACGCAAAACTCCTCCTCATGCTGTTTGTGACAACTTAGTTTGGCGTTTTTCCAAGACTGAACAATAATCGCTAACCAATTGATCGAATATGTAGCTCCAGGATTTTGTAGCCGCATGCTCTCGTGCGTTGACTGCAAGTGATTCAATCAACTGTTTGTCTTCAGCCAGCTTGATGATGGCATCAGCAAAGCTCGAGGCATCACGGGAAGGGCACATCAACCCATTGTATTCATTGATTACATTGTCTTTCACTCCCCCTGAGTTCACCGCGATCACCGGTAATCCCGAAGCCATAGCTTCCATCACGACATTGCCAAAGGTTTCGGTTCCGGATGGGAATACGAACACGTCACTGGACGCATACATAGCTGATAATTCTCGGCCTTTTAGGTATCCGGTAAATTCTACGTTATCGTAAGAACGTTCCTTCATTTGTTTGGCGTAAGGACCGTCACCAACAATAACAAATTGAACCTTATCTGCATGGCTGGAGTTAACTATACCTATACTTTCCATTAGAATATCAAGGTCTTTTTCGGCGGCCAGTCTGCCAACATACAAGAAGATAATTTTATCTTCAGCTTTCAGATGGTACCTGATGTTCAAGTTTTTATAGTTGGGGCTGAATGCGGATGTATCAATCCCCCTTGACCAGATACGCAGGTTTTCTATGCCTTTGCTTTCCAGGACTTCCCAAGTGTCGCGAGAAGGGCAGAAATTTAGTTCACTAAATCCGTGGAACCATTTGAAGATTCCCCAGACAATTCCCTCCAGGTATTCCAGGTTGTAATACTTGAGATATACGTCGAAATTAGTGTGAAAGGACGAAACTATGGGGATACCTCTGTCCCTCCCATATCTCAAGCCTGCCAAACCTATTCCTAAGGGGTCGGTAAGGTGAATAACATCCGGCTTGAAATTGTCGGCTATCCGGCATAAATTGGCATATGAAGGTATGGCGAGTCTGCACTCGGGATAGAATGGCAGACTTATGCTTTTAAACCTAGCAACCGGTGAGCTATCAGTGCTTACAAGCCTCTCATTAAAATGTGGAGCAAAAAACATATGCTTAATGTCCTGATCGTTGAGATAATCACCTAACTTTTTCAGGGTATTGCTAACTCCATTTATTTGGGGGAGGTATGTATCGGTAAAATAGGCTATCCTCATATTAAAACCCCCTCTATATGGCAATCTTTAACTCATGGTCAAGGCATATCGATAGTATGGAAACACAGACTAAAATACAAACCGTGAGAGCATTAGCTGTATCCAGTTCAAAAGGCAACGGATTTTCTTTTATAGTTTTTATATAACTGTCATGTGCTTCTTCTATATAGGTAATGATATCGTTTGAAGAGGACTGGATGTCGGTTGGCTTGATATAGCTGTGGCCTTTTACAACCTTTTTGTTTTTCTGAAAGTGGTATAAGAGTTGGAATTCATAGAGCAAATGTGACCTATGTTTACTCTCGAAGTATTCATTATGGGCATAGCAAAAAAAGTCCGAAAGATAATGGGTGATGACACCTATTCTTTCGGATAACTGTTTTGAACATCTTTTGGATTTGTTTAATCTGAGAGTAGTGAGGTTTTCGATTTCAGCCTGTACTAATTCCATGGTTGTGTGTTTGAAGTGAGGAATTTTAACGGATGAGGTTTCTAAATCCGGTTTAATATTTCCATACATGAAGCTGAAAGTGTCTAGTTTAATATCTAATTCTTTTTCTACGGCATTACGGATTGC
>DATMYU010000317.1:0-5437 GCA_035560775.1 Desulfosporosinus sp. | reverse complement strand
GTATATGTGTCGTATAAGCCCGTTTTATGATATATAATATTGGGGTAAGTAAATGATTACTCACTAAACTTAGGCCGATATTGTCCAAATTATAGCACACAAAAGAATGCTTAATTTTATCGATGATCGAGGTTATTGATGAACAGGGTCTGCAAGGGCTTACGACCAGGGAGGTGGCGAAAAAGCAGGATATCTCCGAATCAACTATTTTTAAGCATTATAAATCGAAAAATGAACTCATTCTGGCGGTACTCGATTATTTCTCACAATATGATCAAGCGATTCATTAGGAAAAGAACATACTTTGACCTCTTTGAAAATGTTGTTAGATGGTTTCAAAATAGCGAGTGGGATCAATAGCCCAAGTAAATAAGGGGGTGCAGTTAGATGAAAAAATTGCTTATTGTAGATGATGCGGCTTTCATGAGACTCTCCATTCGAAACATGCTACAGAACTACGAAATAGAAATTATTGGAGAAGCAGCCAATGGGGCAATCGGTGTTGAAATGTATAAAGAATTACGTCCCGATGTTGTGACAATGGATATTACTATGCCAGAGATGACAGGTATAGAGGCGCTCAAAGCCATTAAAGCGTTTGACCCCCAAGCTAAAGTGGTCATGGTCTCTGCTATGGGACAGGAAGGAATGGTGAAAGAGGCCATAATTAATGGGGCAAAAACGTTTATTGTGAAACCTTTTAAAGAGGAGTTCTTATATCAAACACTTAGCAAAGTGTTAGGTATTTAGAGGAACTCCAAGTCAGAAGGGGGGGAATGAATTGTCTAACCAGTATATCAATGAACCGATGCTGGATCTCTTTATTTTTGAGTCCATGCAACTGATTGAGCAATTGGAACTCTTGATCATTGCTAATGAAAAGTCTACTACATACGCATCTGACGCTATCAACGAGATTTTTCGCATTATGCATACGATCAAAGGTTCCTCAGCCATGATGCTCTTTAATAATATCACAACTTTGGCTCATTCTATGGAAGACCTTTTTTTTGTTCTGCGCGAGGACAAGCCCCAGAATGTCGACTATTCAGAGTTATCGGATTTGGTGCTTGAGGGTCTTGATTTCATCAAAGTAGAAATTCACAAAATCAGGAATGGTGACGAAGCGGATGGTGATGCTTCTGAGCTAATTAAGACGTTGAGAGCCTTTCATGGCAGGATCAAAGGTGAGGATTCCAGCGCTATAGATCAGGATTTAGTGCGTGAAAATCATAGCCCAGAGAAGCAGCACTATTACATAAGTAAAGTCAAAACGGAAACGACGTCGATTGGGAACACCTTTCAGGCCACCCTTCGTTTTGAACCAGATTGTGGCATGGAAAACCTGCGCGCCTTTGGGGTGGTTAATGATCTGGGAAATATCACCGCAGAGTATTACCATATACCAGAGGATCTCGATCACGAGGATAGTGCTAGAGTGATTAATGAACAGGGATTTACTCTGTTTCTAAAAGCGGATCGCACTTTGGAAGAAATTCACAAAGTTCTGATCGAGACAATCTCATTAAAGGACCTTCAAGTGACCCAGGTGGAAAATAGAGAACTATTCCATAATCTTCACAAAGAACGAAAAATTCTGCTGGATGATAGCTGCGTGAAGGTTCCCAGCTCTTCAGATCGAGACCATATACCTAACGGCCCTGAAGAAAAAGACCTTCCTTATTCAGCAACTCAACAAAGTATTATTAGTGTCAGCGTCGCAAAGTTAGACCAACTCATGGATTTAGTGGGAGAAATGGTAATCGCCGAAGCGATGGTGACTCAAAACCCTGACCTTGAAGGATTGGACCTAAATAACTTTAAAAAGGCAGCACGACAACTAAGAAAAATTACCAGTGAACTGCAAGATACTGTCATGTCTGTGCGCATGGTGCCCTTAGCGGGTACGTTCCAAAAGATGAATCGGACAGTGCGTGATATGTGTAAAAAACTCAACAAGGAAGTTCAGCTGCAGTTGATTGGTGAGGAGACCGAGGTTGATAAAAATATTATTGAACATATTTCAGATCCTCTAATGCATCTCATTCGAAATTCGATTGATCATGGCATAGAAATGCCGTCCGAGCGAGAAAGCAAGGGGAAACCCCGTCTAGGGACGATTATTTTAGAAGCTAAAAATGCCGGAGGGGATGTCTTAATCATCATTCGCGATGATGGTGAAGGTTTTAATAAAGAGAGGATCTTGGCGAAAGCTCGTGAAAAAGGATTACTTCAAGTGTCAGAAGATGTTATCACGGATAAGGAAATTTATAACTTGGTCTTTTTGCCCGGGTTTTCGACGAACGAGAATGTGACGGAATTTTCTGGGCGTGGTGTTGGAATGGATGTCGTTATGAAAAATATTGAAGCCGTTGGGGGCGCAATAGCGGCGGATAGTGTGCCAGGAAAGGGAACCATTATTACTCTCAAAATTCCGCTTACCCTAGCGATCATCGATGGGATGAACATCAAGGTGGGGGATTCACGTTATACCATACCGACAACCGCCATTAAGGAGTCCTTCAGGCCAAAAATGACCCAGGTGATTGTCGACCCGGATAATAACGAAATGATCATGGTCAGAGGACAGTGTTTTCCCGTCCTGCGGTTGCACGATATCTACCATATTCAGACGGAAGTGACCAAGTTTACGGAGGGAATCATTATTATTGTAGAACAAGATGAAAAAAACCTTTGTATCTTTGCAGATGGGTTAATTGGTCAGCAGCAGGTCGTCGTGAAAGCCCTTCCGCAATATATAAAAAACATGAAAAAAGTTAGGGGTTTGGCTGGGTGTACCTTATTGGGGGATGGGAGTATAAGCCTCATTCTGGATATCGGAGGGTTGGTTGGTTTTAGACAATTAGCGTAAGTTTCATCACGACTAACTGTCACTAAGTTAAATGAGAGATAAGTGGCGTTAAGTCCCTAGATTAAGTTCAACTAAACTTCAGATGGACTCAAGATTCCATCTGAAGTTTAGTATCCTATATGGGAAAGGAGAAATACAATGGCGGATATAGTTGAAGAAGATAATTTGGACTTGATTGAAGACACTCAAAAAGGCAAGTTTCTTACCTTTTGTATGGGCAATGAATTCTATGGGATCGAAATTAAATATGTCACTGAAATAATTGGAGTTCAGCCCATCACTGAAATTCCTGAAATGCCCTATTACATTAAGGGCATCATTAATTTGCGAGGTAAAATTATCCCGGTTATGGATGTACGCTTGCGTTTTAGAAAACCCTTCAGAGAGTACAACGATAGGACTTGCATTGTGGTCATCGATATCAAAGAGGTCCCGATTGGTCTCATCGTAGACACTGTTTCAGAGGTGATCTCTATCCCTGATGAGGAAATTGTAGCTCCTCCGAACATGGCTAAAGAAGGCAACAAATACATCAAAGGGATTGGTAAGGTGGGGAGCGATGTGAAACTCCTTTTAGACTCCGATAAGCTGCTTAATGAAACGGAATTGGAGAATTTAAGTGATATTTAAGATAATAGGTGGAGGTGTTAGATGAATGAAATGGTTTTACAATATGAAGATTAGTGCAAAACTTTTGCTTGGATTTATTCTGGTAGCAATCATTGCAGGTGTAGTAGGCGTAGTTGGTATCAGGAATATTAACAATATTGCAAAACTTGATGAGGGTATGTTTGTTCATCAGACGGAGCCAATGACAGATTTAGGTGATCTGGTGGGGAAATATCACAGGATAAGAGTGAATCTAAGAGACTTAGTAATTGAAAAAGATGAGAAGAATAGAAATGATTTTAACGCAAAGATCGTGGAATATGATAAAAGCCTGATGGAGGATTTGAATACCTTTGAGAAAGCAACACAAACAGCCGAAGTACTTAATGAAATAAAAAATTTAGGAGACCTTTACACAAACAAATTTACTCCATATAGAGACAAAGTGGTTAGACTTGTGAATTCAGGCCAGACAGATCAAGCAATTATCGTTATTTATTCTGAAGGAGCCCAGCTGAATACTGATATCCAGGCATCCATAGATAAACTGTTCGTTTTGATAGACGGACAAGCCAAAGAAACCGCTGATGGGAATCAGGCCATTGCACAGAGAGCTACAATTGAAATGATTGTCATCATAATTGTCGGTATGCTCGTAGCTGTCGGACTTGGAGTATTCATATCACGAATCATCAGTAATCCTGTTAAAGAGCTGGTTGAAGCCGCAGATAAGCTTGCTGTGGGCGATGTGAACGTGAATGTGGAAGGCACGACGAAGGATGAAATCGGCAGTTTGATAACTTCCTTTGACAATATGGTGAAGAATATTCGTGAGCAGGCCCTGGCTGCCGAAAAGATTGCCGAAGGAGATTTAACAGTGCAGGTTAATATTAAATCCGACAATGACCTGCTTGGCAATAAACTAAGTGAAATGATAGAAAACAACAATGAAGTTCTCTCCAATATCAATTCTGCCTCCGAACAGATTGCGGCAGGAGCAAGGCAGGTTTCTGCTACCGCTCAAGCACTTTCTCAGGGGTCTACTGAACAAGCAAGTTCTATTGAAGAACTTACCGCCTCTATGGAAGAAATCTCGACGCAGACCAAACTGAATGCTACTAATGCGGTTCAGGCTAATGAGTTGGCCATGGCTGCCAAGGAAGGTGCTATTAAAGGGAATGAGCAAATGCAGGGCATGCTTAAGGCTATGGATGATATTAATGAATCATCCGGAAACATTTACAAGATTATTAAAGTCATTGACGAAATTGCCTTCCAAACAAACATCTTGGCTCTGAATGCGGCAGTTGAAGCTGCACGGGCGGGTCAGCATGGCAAAGGATTTGCTGTTGTTGCGGAGGAAGTACGCAATCTAGCGGCCAGAAGCGCCAACGCTGCGAAAGAGACGACCGCGCTCATTGAAGGTTCGATTAAGAAGGTCGAAGGCGGCACGAAAATTGCTAGTGATACGGCGGCAGCACTTAACCAAATCGTTGAAGGAGTCACAAAAGCCACCAATTTAGTCGGGGAAATTGCCAATGCTTCTAATGAACAAGCTTTAGCAATTAACCAAGTAAATCAAGGAATCTTGCAAGTCTCAGATGTAGTTCAGACGAATTCAGCGACGTCGGAAGAGAGTGCTGCTGCCAGCGAGGAACTATCCAGTCAAGCAGAATTGTTAAGAGAACAGGTCAGTCGGTTTAAACTTAAGAAAAGCACAGGGCCTTCTTATAAAGGACTTGAGGATCTGAACCCTGAGATTTTGCGGATGTTTGAAGAAATGTCCCAAAAGAAAAAGGGGACCCATAGTTCTATGAATCAAGGGTATGTTGAGGCTGCCGCAACAAGCAGTAAGTCAAAAATCTCTTTAAGTGAGCGAGAGTTTGGGAAATATTAGATAGTACTATAGGGAGAGTCGCAAGGTTCTCTGTATGATGTTTTTGCTTGGTTCAGATA
>DATMYU010000316.1:0-2424 GCA_035560775.1 Desulfosporosinus sp. | reverse complement strand
CCTGAGTAATTTGTACCATTTCTATTTAGGATGATAACATAGAAAAATATCATTATTATGACATTTTCCTTGTATTAGAGAGCTATTTTAAAAGAATGAACTAGAAAGCTTCTTCTTTGCAAGGCTTCACACTACTTTTCTACCTTCAAATCGCCCGAGACCAGTTTACATTCTTACCTTCTCCGATAATTGAACCTTTAGATATTTTATGATGATCCTCTATAACTGTTATTTCTTCAATCCATGGATAGAAATGACAAACGGCTCTTTCAAAGTAAACGATACCCTACCCCCGGTTCGGTAATTATATGCTTGGGTCGGGATGGATCATATTCAAGCTTTCGCCTAATCTGACCAATGTAAACTCGTAAGTACTGTACTTCCTTTTCATAAGACGGTCCCCACACCGTACGCAGTAATGATCTGTGGGTCATAACCTTTCCTGCGTTAATGGCTAAATTTTTTACTATCTCATATTCAGTCTGGGTAAGTTTAATTTCATTATCATCGGTTGAGATTCGCCGATGTACTAAATCAATTGACAATTCATTAAAATGCAAGACAGGCTGTTCTTCTTCTCCTGCGATATGGCGCATAGCTGCTCGTATGCGGGCTAACAATTCGCCCATTGCAAAAGGTTTAGTTACATAGTCATCCGCTCCAGAATCAAGGGCGGTAATCTTATCAGTCTCCTGTTCTTTGACAGAAAGAATGATAACGGGCACTTTTGACCATTCCCTCAGTTGACGAATGACGTCTAGTCCATCAATATCAGGTAATCCTAAATCTAAAATAACTAAGGCCGGACTGAACATAGCTACCGCGTCCAGCCCCTCCTTACCCGTCCCGACGTCTTTTACAACATATCCATGACTCGTTAATGCCACCCGCAAAAAACGCCGAATTTGCGTTTCATCGTCAATAACTAAAATTCGCGGCCCTTTGTTTTCCATCTCAAACTCCTTCATTCATTACAGGAACTTTACCCATGGATTGATTAGATAAAGGTAAGGTAAACGTAATTGTAACCCCACCGAATTTATTATTCTTAGCCCAAATTTCTCCACCGTGTGCTTCGATAATTCCTTTACAAATAGCTAGACCTAGCCCCGTTCCACTCACGTGAAGGGGAGAGCTGAGTCGATAAAATTTATCAAAGACTTTACTTAAATCGGTATCTGGAATACCTTCTCCTTGATTAGCCACAGATGTCTCAAGTTGCTTTCCGCTTTGTTGAGTAGTTACAACTATCTTACTGCCTTGTTTTGAGTACTTTAAAGCATTATCCAACAAATTAATCAGTACTTGCTCTATCAAAATACCATCTGCCTGCACCAAGGATAAGCCTGGTTGTACATTAATATCCAAAGGACGATTCGTTAATGACTCACCCAGCCTATTAACAGCAACGCCGATTATATCTTGAAGATCGCACCAATCTTTTTTTAATTTTAGCATACCGCTTTCCAAGCGTGCCATATCTAATAGGTTACCCACAAACCTATTCATACGTTCTGCTCCATGCAGAATAATTTGCAACAGATCATTCCGAGCTTCGGGACTATAGACAAAATTCTGATCTTCTAAAAGACCTGTTACCGCACCGATAATTGAGGAGAGGGGGGTGCGCAAATCATGAGAGAGCGAATTGAATAGTGCCGTACGCAATCGTTCAGAATCTACTAAGGCAAGTGTCTGTCTTGCTTGTTCAGCTAATTTAATTCGGTTGATGGCCATAGCTGCTAACCCAACAAAGGCTTCTAATAGGCGAATACGTTCAGGGGCAAATTGCGCTTCAGATTCGTTAAAACAAATCCCAAGCACCCCTTGAGCGCCTTGCTCTGTACTGAGCGGCAAATATAGAGCCGCAGCGGCTCCTAAAGTTTCCGTACCTTTACCCGCTTTTTGTCCTCTATCAAATACCCAACTGGCAACTGCCAGTTCACTTTCATTCAAGAAATTGTTCGTCCCTGAATTTTTTAGCAGTTCCAATTTAGCATTTTCATTGGGCAGAAGCAATACAACTTGACCCTCCAAGGTATTAGCAACCTTATTAGCGATACTCTCCAACACCGCATCCAATTTATCCACTGCGGCTATATCCCTGCTAAGAGCATATAAGGCTGAAACTCTGCTCTCCCGTTGCCGTGAGTAATTAATTTGACTTTTTAATCTATCCGAAAGAGTTCCTGTAATAAAGGCTACCAGTAAGAAGATGGCAAAGCTAATTAGATAACGCACATCAGCTACGGTAAAACTCAAAAAAGGCGGGACATAAAAGAAATCAAAGGTTATCACACCCATAATGGCTGTGATAACTGCCGGAAATCTTCCCCAGCGGGGCGCAACGAATAAGACAGGTAGGAGATAAAGCATTGAAATATTCACGACCCCTAAGAAGGAACTTATTTGAGTAATTAGTAA
>DATMYU010000315.1:0-2851 GCA_035560775.1 Desulfosporosinus sp. | reverse complement strand
CTATTAGTGGAAATGGCAGAAGAGAAGCATATTTTTAAAAGACTTGGCATAATAAAACTTACTCTCGGGCAAGTTATTCGTTGTAAAAATTATTCGTCCTACTTAGCTCTCATCGGAAACGTTGAGGGATTTTTTTGTCCAGGACTTTAGTCATGACAGAGTAGGATTTTAGTATCATTTTATCTCCACTTTAACCATATCAAGCAGGGAAAAGAAATATGAGGGGGAATATGGCAAAGAAATAATAATCAAGTCGCGAAAGAAGGTGAGATAGCCATTTGATCATAGTTAACAAAACCGTCTGTAAGCAAATCGCCTACTACAGACAAAAGCGTAATTTATCCAGAGAAGAGTTGGCAGCCAATGTTGGGTTAAACCTTAATCAACTTTTTAAAATTGAAACTGGATCAAGGATCCCTCGTATAAACGAGCTCGTACAATTGGCTGTCGGGTTAGGCATCTCGATCGATGATTTAGTTAGTAGTAAGTGAGGCTCTCACTGAAACGTGGGGGCTATTTTTTTTTGCGCTCGAATGTTTTTCGTGTAAATAAAAGGAGAGCCCAACGACTCTCCATTTTAGTGGCTTAGATTGGAACGTCTTCTTGTAAGTTGGTGGCATTATTTCTTCAAGAAGCTTATCTACCATTCCGATCTCATTATGCCCAAGTAACACTACAATAAGCTGGCATGTTTTGTCTATTCCACCAGCGTATAATAAACTGAATTCTCGGAATAATAATATTCCTTGTAATTTGTTCAATCCCTCAGTTAGCCCTCATCGGAAACGGTGGGGGCTTTTTATGAAATCGGATGACTTGTGTATAATAAACACGATTAAAGATATGATAATCTTAAGCTTCAATATTTTCCTCTAACAGATGGCTCTCATCGGAAACGATAGGGGCCTTTTTTTGTTTTTGAAGATCAAATATATGTAAAGGGGAGTTGAACGACTCCCTCGAAGCGGGATCCCGCGACCTCCCTGGCTAGTGAGGACACGTCCCAGGTGGCCATCGTCAGGCGGGGGAATTATAGGGGTGCTCTGAGTTCTTCCATGTAACGGAGATACCCAAGCTCGAATTCATCAACTAGCTCCTCGAAAGTCCAGTCCTTGCAGCTTTCATACTTTAGGACGTTGACTGCGTAGGCTTTAAGTTTGATAGGTGCAGACTTTTCGTACCCCTTAACGTGCATAATTAGTTCTGGTGATAACATAATCAATCCTCCACTCCTTTTTCTTTTAACCACTGATCCCTACGCTCTCTGGCTGCTTTCAGCGTGAGTGCGATGCAGGCGAACAGTTCTCCGGTGGATGCTCTGTAATCATACGCACAACGGCGTTTCTTCGCGACTCTGTCAGTGTAGTTTTCGTGTTGCTCCTGGCGAGGGTGTAGGTTCTTGGGATCTAGCATATTTACCAATCCTTTCTTCACGCCGGGTTTAGCCGCCCGGCTTTCGGCTTATCTGATGGGGCTTTCTTCAATAATTTCCGTAACCCGTAGCCCGTGGAAGTGAATGTAATATTTAAGGTCGAATCCTTGGACTGTTACATTCCTGCCGCCTGTTTTAAAACCCTCCATCGAACCGTCTTCTGTATACGAGTTTGTGCTAAATTCAAAATGGTTACTGTCAATGATTTCTCCAAATTCCATGTAGTATAAAGTGGAAAAATATACACCTCCTAGCCTGCATTAATTGTATAGCTCCAGTGCGGTTTCGGCATAAGGGAGGATCTGTTGTCAAAGTTCACAGATCGTACACACAACCGAAGAGAAACTTGCCGGGAATATCATGAAGGTCTTTCGATGCCAAAGCGAAGTGGGTGGGGTGATGAAGGTATTTGAATTGAAGTACGAACTGGGTAACTGCAAATGGTTATTGTGGAAGATGTGAGAAAGGAGAGCTGCCCACCCTCCTTTTCTGGAAGCAAATACCTGCCTGTAAGTGCAATTTGATATATGTTATGTTTGCTTGTCCAAAAAGGTTACGAACTCTCGTCCTCTCATTCGGCTCTCGTCGGTAAACGGTGGGGAGATTTTTTAATTAGCCTTGACTGTTTATGAAATGGTTTACTCAGATCGTGTGTAATAATTAGGGCGAGAGAGGAGCGACCCCACTTGCTTTTAACCAATAAGACTCTCGGCCAACGAATAGCTCGCTTTGTTTAGTATAAAACCGGCTAAACCTCTACCGAAGGTTAAATATAAGGAGCAACCGGAGAATAAAGGGCCGGATGTAACAATAAGGAGTTGGAAAGATGCAGAGCCAGGCGCTTATGCCTAGCTCTGCATTTGAATATAAATTAAAATCGCCGCCGTCGAAAGAAGAACGGGAAAAAGAAATCATCTCTGCTCTGAGCCTAGCATGATAATGAACGCGCTTAGTCTACGGTGGGAGTTCTTTTCTGTTTTCAAGATCAACCTGCCCGGCGATATTCTTTGTGGTTTTGAGGCTAGCGTTCGTTTTTGATTACTGGGTCTGGATACTAAAAAGCCACCACCGTTTCGGATGATAGCCTTTTAATAATAGTGTTTCTTTAGAAAATAACTCCTAAAGCGATAAGAATCAAAATAGCAATAGCAATAATTCCTACACCGACACAACAACCATCGCCGCCATAGCCATAAGAAGCAACTGGAGCGACAGGGGGACGACAGCATGCTCCACCCATTCCACCATAACCCATTGCAAACATTGATAGGTTCCTCCTTTTAAATTTAGAATACAATTCCCAGTGCGATAAGCAGCAGAATAATTACGACAACAATTGCAATTCCTTCAAAATGAAATTTTTCGCGACGATGATCATCATGATCAATACCGCCGAATGCCATTTGCATTTCCTCCTTT
>DATMYU010000314.1:0-3217 GCA_035560775.1 Desulfosporosinus sp. | reverse complement strand
AGTGTCTCCGCGTGGCGATAACTTAAAATTGCGTTTCTTTCAGAACTCATATTCGCACCTTCTTGCGGTTTTCGATGCTTGTCTAATAAAGCATATGATTATGTCCCAATATTTGTTCCTTTCAACAATATACATTTGAGCCCAAAAAAGGGGCTTATTTCTTATACCCATTAAGGCGGTGAATCGATGTTTAAACCAGCTTTTTCATGCGTGGGATTCGAACTCAGAAAACCTGGACTCAATCCCAATTGTGCCAACTGTAAAAACTGGAACGGGACGTGTCTGGTTAGGGAGTTATTGGATAGCTGTACGAAGAGAGTCGTAGGTTCAATTCGTTTACTCATATGATGCGGGATAACAAAGGGGTGTGGATTGCAGAATAAATAAAGCAGCCAGTTAAGGCTGCCAAGAGCAAGAGGTATTATCGATTTTGGACACCGAGCCTTTCTCTTAAACCTTCCTGTAGAACCTGTGAAAAGTTCACACCTGCTTCATCTCCCAAGACTTTGAGATATTTTGGTACAGAAACGTTAATACGCATTGTTGTCATGTCATTTGCCTTACGGTATTTATCAAAGTCAATATCCACCCATGTCACTAGTTCGTTAGCTTCACGTTCTGGCTCGACGGTGGACGGGTCAGGGATTGCCCGACCATCATCCTGTTCGGTAATTCCCCAAAGCCCGATTGCATCGCGAGCCATATGGATAGCTTCAGCAATATCTTTTCCCTGAGTGTTAATGTCTAAATCGGGGACAGTTACGACGTAACCAGTCTTTGTGGGAGTCAGAATAATGGGGTATGCCTTAATCATTTTACACACTCCTTTTTTAGTTAGCGACGAGGCTTATTTTAAACCCCGTCGCTTGATAATCTTTTTTGCTAGTATGTCATCAATTTCCGTTTGTCTTGAGATCGGCTCATTGCGTGTTCCGTTGGTGTAGATTGTATGGTCGTGACCTTCTCGTTTGAACCACCAGCCGTTCTTTTCTAGAAGTTTGATCAGATCCTTTCTTTTCATTCACTCACCTCTTAGTTATATAATACACAATTAGTGTGTATAAATCAAGAGATTTATGGGACTGAATAGGGTATTTACATTTTTAAAAGAGCCAGATAGTAGGCTGTTTTCTTTTGAATAGGTGGGAGAGTATGACAAAAAGAATGCGAATTGAGCCAACTCTTTTCCAATGCCCAATCTGTAAAAAGAAATACTTCTCTTCCCTACGAGGCTTACTGCTTTCTTAGTTCCTTATCAGCTGGGCGGCTGTAAGGGTTAGGACTAAGATTTCGAGTAAGTCTTTTGCTTTACAACCGAAGAGAAATTCGCCGGTAATATCATGAAGGTCTTTCGATGCCAAAGCGAAGTAGATGGAGTAATGAAGGTATTTGAATTGAAGTACGAACTGGGTACCTGCAAACGGTTATTGTGGAAGATGTAAGGGGAGAGCGCCGTTAAGAAAGCCGTCCTATAAGATATGGACGGCTTTTCTGATTGGTTGCCTAAAAAAATGAGTAGCTCATTTCGTGGCCATTTTTTATTTCTTGTGTTTATGCCCTTTAGGTCCTTTTCTTCCAATAATTGAAGAATTTAGATGCGATTAACAAGACGGATAATCAGTGCCACAATAATAGTGACTATGGTTATGCTCCATCGTTGTTGTGCCTCTGTGACAATGCACATGAGAACCATCAGCCAGATAAACTGCAGGGCCAGTCATACCGGAATAGTAATGCACATGCCCTCTGTTCCACGAAGTGGTCCCCTTGTAACAGTGAACATGAGAGGCACCGTATGCTACCCCCAGACCAGTCTCCCCTGCCATAGTGTGAGAGTGTTGATCGTTGAGTGATGTTACAAAAGAGAAACCATGCACATGGTTAAGACCCGTTCTCAAATACACCTGCTCACCTCCTGATATTCATTATTTAGCCAGAACTTCCATGAAAGCTTAATATAATATATGGATGATAATGGCAATCAGTGTGCTAGCCTCGTAACAAATCAAGCGCACTCATAAAAAGGAGTAGAGTGAAATTTTATCCAAATAAGCACGCTTTGGAAATCTCTTCTCATGTTTGCTTATCCAAAAAGGTTACGAACTCTTGACCCGCTCATTCGGCTCTCGTCGGTAAACGGTGGGGGGATTTTTTAATTAGCCTTGACTGTTTATGAAATGGTTTACTCAGAACGTGTGTAATAATTAGGGCGAGAGAGGAGCGACCTCTTTGCTCTTAACCGATGAAACCCTCGGCAAAAAAATAGCTCGCTTTGTTTAGTATAAAACCGGCTAAACCTCTACCGAAGGTTAAATATGAGTAGCAACCGGAGAATAGAAGGACCGGATGTAATAATAAGGAGTTGGAAAGATGCAGAGCCAGGCGCTTATGCCTAGCTAATAGTGTTTCTTTAGAAAATAACTCCTAAAGCAATAAGAATCAAAATAGCAATAGCAATAATTCCTATACCGACACAACGACCATCGCCAGCCATAGCCATAAGAAGCAACTGGAGCGACAGGGGGACGACAGCATGCTCCGCCCATTCCAAACATAGATAGTTCCTCCTTTCTAAATTAGAATACGATTCCCAGTGCGATAAGCAGAAAAATAATCACGACAACAATTGCGATTCCTTCTCCAAAAATTTTTCTTGGTCTGCAATCATCATGTTCAATACCACCGAATGCCATTTGCATTTTCTCCTTTGCCAAGAGATAATACATAATATGCACAAGCTGTAGTATATGGAGCAATATGGTTATTAACTAACTTCGGAGAAGTTAGTTTGATGATGAGTAATATTTAGTTTTTACCCCATCTCATGTTAAATTTATGGGTAAGTACAAGCAGTTTTAACTTAAGATGAAGTGAAAGGAGAGCATAATAGCTCTCCCTGTCAGTTTTCCCTTGTTGCTCTTGAATTAATAATTCGGATTCATCCAAAACCTCACAAACTCCATAAGGCGTTTGCCTTCATTCGTAAGTATTTTCCCCCTGCCATGGCAATTCCTACAAAAAAAGAGCATGGGGTCACATGGTGGATCCGGAGTCTCATTGTTGATTATGTTTGGTTTATCTTTAGTCCCCAAACATTGAGACCTAAAATTGTGCATGGTCCAGTCATGATACCACGTGGTGTTCTCAATCCCACCTTTACCGCTACACTTTGGGCATCGTTCCTCCAGCGTATTAAGGTCAATCATTACACATACCC
>DATMYU010000313.1:0-7952 GCA_035560775.1 Desulfosporosinus sp. | reverse complement strand
GTCGTAGAGTGAAAGCTTTGTTATCTTTCCTCGCAGTAATAGTACTCGTTCTGGTCGTCACCTTAGGAGTGAGTGTGGCAAATTTACAAACTCTTTTTGGTATTATTATTCCTTACTTGGCATTCGTCATGTTTGTAGGCGGATTCATTTATCGCATCATAAAGTGGGGGCGCTCACCTGTACCCTTTCGTATCCCGACGACCATTGGTCAACAAAAATCACTTCCATGGATCAAGCAAAATAAAATTGAAAATCCAACAAGCACATTCGGTGTTATCGCCAGAATGGCTTTGGAAGTCTTTTTCTTCCGCTCGCTGTTTCGAAACACAAAGACTGAATTAACACAGGGGACAAAAGGTACCATACTTTCCTACGGCTCAGCTAAATGGCTTTGGTTAGGTAGTTTGTTCTTTCACTGGTCGTTCCTCATAATTCTGATTAGACATCTAAGGTTTTTCTTGGAGCCTGTACCGTACTTTGTTCAGATATTAGAAAGTATTGACGGGATTTTACAGATTGGATTACCTGCGATTTACTTAACAGATGCCTTCTTCTTAATTGCGGTGCTATTTCTGTTAATTAGAAGACTTGTTGTTCCACAGGTAAGGTATATCTCCCTGCCTGCTGATTACTTTCCACTCTTTTTGATTATTGCTATAGCTACTTCAGGGATTCTGATGCGTTATTTCCATAAAGTTGATCTTATTTCTGTCAAGCAATTAGCACTTGGACTAGCCCAATTTAATCCCGTTCTTCCTGCCGGGATCGGTGTTCTATTTTTCATCCACCTGTTTCTGATCTGTTCGCTGTTTGCCTATTTCCCTTTGAGTAAGCTAATGCATGCGGGCGGCATTTTCCTCAGTCCAACTCGAAACATGATCAGTAACAGCCGGATGGTAAGACACATTAATCCATGGGATCATGAAGTAGAGGTTCATACTTATGCGCAGTATGAGGATCAATTCAGAGAAAAAATGAAAAAAGCTGGTATACCGGTGGAAAAGGAGTGAATGTAGATGGCAAAACCAGAAAAAGTTAAAACTCCTAAGCCGGGAGAGCTAACTAATAGTATAGATTTTAAATCTCCGGCAACGGATTGGATGGATACACCAACTGAAATTAAACTTGGTAATTTTTGCTGGGGTGCGAAGGAAAAAGATCTGTTGACCCTTGGTTTACCTAATCCAAGGCAGTGGTCGCCAGCCGATGAAGACTGGAAATTGCCAGAGGGCTGGAAAACAACAATTTTGGATGGAATCGCAGAGAGACTGTCTAAATATCGCTCCTTCAAGATATTTATGGATATTTGTGTTCGCTGCGGTGCTTGTGCTGATAAATGCCACTTTTATATTGGCACCGGTGATCCCAAAAACATGCCCGTTCTTAGAGCTGAATTAATTAGATCGGTCTACAAAAAGTATTTCACAGCGTCTGGTAAATTCCTAGGGCGTTTAGCCGGGGCGAGAGAACTTGATGAAGATGTGTTAAAGGAATGGTGGTCTTACTTCTTTCAGTGTACTGAATGCCGTCGCTGTTCTGTCTTCTGTCCATATGGTATCGACCAAGCAGAGGTAACTATCATCGGAAGAGAACTTCTTAACTTAGTCGGTCTGAACATTGACTGGATAGCTGGACCCGCTGCGGCCTGTTATATGAAGGGAAATCACCTTGGTCTTGAGCCTCATGCTATTAAAGGAAATATTGACGGCATGTGCGATGATATTGAGGATCTGACAGGGATCAGAGTTGAACCATCTTTCAATAGAAAAGGTGCCGATATTCTCTTTATCACTCCATCGGGAGACCTTATGGGAGATCCGGGTATCTTCACGAACATGGGTTATCTAATGCTCTTTCATGAACTTGGACTCAATTACACTTGGAGCACCTATGCTTCAGAGGGTGGTAATTTCGGATTTTTTACCTCAAACGACACGGCTAAGAGACTCAACTATAAGATATACGCTGAGGCTAAACGATTAGGAGTTAAGTGGATCATTGGTGGGGAATGCGGTCACATGTGGAGGGTCTTAAATCAATATATGGATACTTGGAACGGCCCAGCGGACTTCCTTGAAGTGCCAAAATCGCCAATCACCGGTACTGTATTTGAAAATGCCAGATCTACTAAGATGGTCCATATTACCGAATTTACAGCGGATCTGATCAAACACAATAAAATCAAACTGGATCCAAGCCGAAATGAGCATCTGAAAGTTACCTATCATGACTCTTGCAATACTTCTCGAGGTATGGGACTTTTGGAAGAGCCACGGTATATCATTAAGGCTGCTTGCAATAATTTCTATGAAATGCCTGAAAACACCATCAGAGAGAAGACGTTCTGCTGTGGGAGCGGCTCAGGTTTGAACGCCTCGGAAAATATGGAACAGCGTATGAGGGGCGGAATGGCTCGGGCAAACGCCGTGAAGTATGTTCAAGAAAAACATGGGGTTAACGTGCTTGCTAATATATGTGCAGTTGACCGAGCTGCATTTCCAGCGCTCATGGACTACTGGTGTCCAGGGGTAGGGGTCTACGGTACGCATGAGTTACTGGGAAATGCTTTGGTTATGACGGGTGAGAAAGAGAGAACCACTGACCTGCGCGGGGATGATTTACCGGGAAAGGAAGGTAATGACTAATGTATAAAGGTGGAAAAATAATTGTTTCGCTCATTATCTTTGTTGCTTTTCTTTCCTTTCCTTTCTTCTATAATATGGGAAAAGCCAACGCTGGACCGGATGTTGATTTGAATACTCCTGCCATCCAGCAGCTAACTGACAAACAGTGTGTTGAGTCTCCAGAGTTTATGCGAGCAAATCACATGCAACTTCTCAATCAATGGAGAGAAGAATCTGTTCGCAATGGTCAGACTGTATATATCAATAGTCAAGGAAAGCCTTTTGAGATCAGTCTTCAAGACACCTGCTTGAAATGTCACTCAACCGAGGCGGAAAAAGCAGCTCAAACAGGGGGAGTGAGTAATCCTGCTACAAATGTAGCTCCCGCATTCTGCGCCTCTTGCCATAACTATTCAGCTGTAGAGGTAACCTGTTGGAGTTGCCATTTTGAGCCAAAGGAGGCAACGAAATGAGCATTAATAGACGACAATTTTTGAGACGAGCTGGTATGGTTGCCGCATTAGGACTTGGGGGTTCATTTATTGTCACCGGGTTCCGCGGAAAAAAGGTAGAAGCAGCATCTGAATATCAGACAGGTCAACAAGGTCTGAAAGCAAAACATTGGGCTATGGTTGTTGATATGAGTAAATTCAAAACAGAAGATGACTTTAACCGAGTTAAAGAAGTGTGCCATAGTATTCATAATGTTCCTGATTTTGGCAATCCAAAGGACGAAATTAAATGGATATGGAAAGACGATTATGAGCATACATTTACTGGGCAACAAAATAAGTATTTGGAAGAACATCTAATCGACGCGCCTTTTATGGTTCTGTGCAACCACTGTGAAAATCCTCCTTGTGTCAAGGCTTGTCCCACTCAAGCTACGTTTAAGAGGCCTGATGGGATCGTAGCAATGGACTTTCACCGTTGTATTGGGTGTAGATTCTGCATGGCTGCCTGTCCCTTTGGTGCAAGAAGCTTCAACTTTAGAGATCCAAGACCTTTTATCAAGGAGATACAACCGGATTTCCCAACACGAACAAAAGGCGTCGTGGAAAAATGTAATTTCTGTGTGGAGCGATTGGCAGAAGGTTTAATGCCAGCGTGTGTCGAAAACTCCAAGGGTGGTTTAATTTTCGGTGATTTGGATGATCCCAACTCAGAGGTAAGAGAAATCATCGGTACGAAATTTACTATCCGGCGTAAACCTGAGCTGGGAACCCAGCCGAGCGTTTATTACCTTGTAGGGGGTGATGAACATGCTTGAGAAAGCGTTAACTGGTAGTAAGAAGTATTGGGCATGGATCATTCTATTATTAGCTGTTATTGCT
Source organism: Desulfosporosinus sp. (assembly GCA_035560775.1). Taxonomy (GTDB): domain Bacteria; phylum Bacillota; class Desulfitobacteriia; order Desulfitobacteriales; family Desulfitobacteriaceae; genus Desulfosporosinus. The sequence continues at coordinate 3,994 of DATMYU010000313.1, read as the reverse complement.
GTAGGCTTTTCCTCTTATCTCAATCAGTGGAATTATGGTCTCGGAGTAACGGGTATGAGCCGGGATGTTTCTTGGGGCTTGTACATCGCTCAGTTTACTTTTCTGGTAGGTGTTGCTGCTTCGGCCGTTATGCTTGTCTTACCTTATTATCTTCATGATTTTAAGAGATTTGGTAAAATGGTCATCCTCGGTGAATTTTTAGCGATACCGGCTGTGATCATGTGTATGTTATTCATTGTTGTTGATTTGGGTCAACCGATGCGGATTATGAATGTAATCTTGCATCCCAGCCCACGATCAGTTATGTTTTATGATATGTGTGTCTTAGTCGGTTATCTCTGCATAAACTTAATTGTTGGTTGGACGACACTGGGCGCTGAGCGCAAAGGAACTCCACCTCCGAAGTGGGTTAAACCCATAATCTATCTTTCGATCCCCTGGGCAGTTAGTATTCACACTGTTACAGCTTTCTTATATGCGGGTCTTCCTGGTAGGCATCTCTGGTTATCGGCTATTATGGCAGCACGCTTTCTTGCTTCTGCCTTTGCAGCAGGTCCAGCAATTCTTATTCTTTTGTGCATGATTGTGCGGAAGGTCAGCAAATTCGATCCAGATCCCCCTGGCGTAGGGGCAATTCAATCTCTCGTGAAAATTGTTAGGTATGCCATGATTGCTAATGTTTTCTTCTATATATTAGAGTTGTTCACAGCCTTCTATAGCAATGTACCTGAATACAGCGCTCCCCTTAGGTATATCTTTGTTGGCCTCGATGGACATTCAAACCTTGTTCCCTTTATGTGGACAGCTGTTGTTCTAGCTTTTGTAGGAATTTTACTACTAATTTTTCCTACACGAAAGAATGGAAAAATTTTGCCCATTGCCCTTTTATCTATCATAGTAGCCAACTGGATTGACAAAGGAATGATACTCATCGTGGCAGGATTTGTTCCCAATTCCTTTGAAAGAATCGTAGAGTATACGCCATCGTTAAATGAAATTTCTGTAACTCTGGGTGTATATGCTATTGGGATCCTGCTAATTACAATCCTTTATAAGGTAGCTATCTCTGTTAGGGAAGAGAAAGATCAATAGTTTATCGTTAGTTTTATTGATAATTGTTTGCTAGGTGAACGGATAACAATTCAATTTGTTGCTATCGACAGATACACGTTGGATTGATATGATATTAATCATCAATGCATTGAGACAGCAAGGGTCGTATTCGGCAAGCCTAGACTCAAACAATATCAATTTAAATTTATTCATTAAGAGGAGGAAATTACAATGTCACAACTCATAGTAGGAAGTTTAACAATTGAATTAGATGAAGATGGATTTCTTGAGGATGCTATGGCATGGAATGAAGATGTTGCCAGGGCTCTCGCTGAAACTGAGGAAATAGAGGAACTTACCGAAGAGCATTGGAAAATGATCAATTATCTTCGTGGCTATTATGAGCAGTTTGGTGTTGCACCAATGGTTCGTAAAATCATTAAAGATTCTGGTTTTGATCAAAAGAAAATTTACGAATTATTTCCTGCTGGTCCTGGGAAGGGTGCCTGTAAAATTTCTGGTCTACCGAAACCAACTGGTTGCGTTTAATTTTCAAGGGGGGCTAGCCCCCCTTATTTTATACCTATACAGAAAGCCATAAGTTTTAGGCGGCATAATTCGGGCGGTATAAGCGCAACTAGGCGGCCACCGGCGCCTGCGCCTTGGGCGCCAGCCAAGTTTTTTTTAATGTCTTAGATTAACAGCACTCGTTAAACCTAGGCCAAATTGGTCTAGGTTTTCTATTCGTTAAAACGTAACCTATTTGCTTAATTCACAAAATTTGGCTAAGATAGTTACGTAGAGACAAGTTGCGATAAGCTGATGAAGGAGAAAAAGACATGGATCAAATAACGCAAACTCGCATAAACGTAGTTAAGAAGGGGTTTGAAATGCTCGCAGCAAACCTAACGATAGGGACCTGGGGAAATATTAGTTGTCGGGTCCCAGGGGAAAAGTATATTGCTATAACCCCGACTGGAATGAGCTATGACGTGTTAGTGCCTGAAGATATTGTTGTTCTGGATTTGAGTGGAAACAATATAAGTGGAGCTCGCAAACCTTCTATTGAGGTGTCTTTGCATTTGGCGATTTATAATGCCCGCGAGGATGTACAGGCGATTGTCCATACTCATAGCGCGTATGCAACCGTGATGGCGGCGGCTCGGAAGGAAATACCGGGAGCGGTGGAAGATTTGGTACAGATTGTGGGCGGAAACGTGCGAGTTAATGAGTACGCCCTGCCTGGGACGGAGCAACTTGGTATCAACACGGTCAAGGCAATGGAAGGGCGCAATGCTGTTTTACTAGCTAACCATGGGATGCTGGGTGTTGGTCGGAACTTGGACGAAGCCTTTAGAGTTTGCCAAGTCGTAGAGAAGGGAGCCCAAATCACACTTCTAGCACAGCTCATGGGTGGGGTCGTTGAATTGTCCCAAGACGATATTGAGGGAATGCGAAATTTCTACCTGCAAGGCTATGGTCAGAGTACGGAATAGATGAATAAATCAGAGAATCAGAGAATCAGAGAATCAGAGAATCAATTTGTTCCTGTTAATAGGGGAGAAAAGCTGGCCGTTTTAGGGTATAATCTCTATAGGCGCATTCAAAGAGTGGTCCAATTGGCATACATACATACATAGAGAAAGAGGGTATATATATGAAATCTACGATTCGAGACTTAGCATTAGCATCTCTTGGTCAGGCAAAAATTGATTGGGTGGCACCACGTATGCAAGTGCTTAATATGATACGTAAGGAATTTGAGGAACAATTGCCCTTTGCAGGTAAGAAAATTGTTATTTGTTTACATCTAGAAGCCAAAACAGCTTATCTTGCCCATGTGATTAGAGCTGGGGGAGCAGAAGTGACAATGGTTGCTAGCAACCCGCTTTCAACTCAGGACGATGTTGTAGCTGCTCTAGTTGAACAAGGAATCGAAGCACATGCTTGGTATAATGCTACGGAAGAAGAATTCAATCAGCATATGCAATTGGCTCTCAATAATGAGCCGGATTTTATCATTGATGACGGAGCAGATCTTGTCTCAACAATCCATACAACGCGCCCTGAACTTTTGCGGAAAATTAAGGGAGGTGCAGAAGAGACCACAACGGGTGTGCTGCGCTTACATTCTATGGAGCGTGAGGGGGTTCTGAAGTTCCCCATGATTGCTGTCAATGATGCTCAGTGCAAGTATTTATTTGATAATAGGTATGGCACAGGACAATCCGTTTGGGACGGGATTATGCGGACGACGAACTTGGTAGTGGCTGGTAAAACAGCCGTAGTCGCTGGGTATGGTTGGTGTGGCAAGGGCGTTGCACTTCGGGCTAAGGGATTAGGAGCGCGAGCTATTATCTGCGAAATTAACCCAATCAAAGCAAACGAGGCCTTGATGGATGGATTTGAAGTCATGCCAATGACTGATGCAGCGAAATACGGAGATTTCTTCATTACGGTTACGGGCAACACGAATATTATCAACAAGGAACACTTCGTTCTCATGAAATCAGGTGCTATTATGTGTAATGCTGGACACTTCGATGTGGAGGTCAACGTAGCTCAACTGAAAGAAATAGCAATCTCTGAAAGAACTGCTAGAACAAACATTACAGAATACGCTCTTCCAGGTGGTCAACTATTGTACCTTCTGGCCGAGGGTCGGTTAGTCAACCTAGCGGCTGGTGATGGGCATCCTGCAGAAGTAATGGATATGACATTTGCGTTACAGGCGCTGTCGCTTCAATATGTTGCCTTAAATTATGACAAACTGTCTGCTAAAGTTTATCAAGTCAATACTGAGATTGATGAGAAAGTGGCTATGATAAAACTTCAGTCGTTGGGTCTATCGATTGATAAATTAACCAAGGAGCAAGAAAGCTATCTTGCATCCTGGAGTACTGACGAGGTCTAAAGATTCCTCTTTGGTATTTGGCAATAG
>DATMYU010000312.1:0-2109 GCA_035560775.1 Desulfosporosinus sp. | reverse complement strand
ATTGTAGGTGCACGATGTATGCGCGTCATAGCTACATAAAATAATTAGCAATCCCTTTGGCAATAGCACGTGATAATTGTTCTTGATACCAAGATTGTTGAAGTTTTTTCTGCTCCGTGGCGCTGGATAAATAACCTACTTCCACTATAACTGCAGGCATACTTGTGTTTTTAATAACATAAAAATCTCCGGGTTTTGCAATTCTACGGTTCATTCCTGGTATTTTAATCAATTCTTGTTGAATCAATTCAGCTAATTTTTTTCCTGATTCAGACTTATAATGATAAAACGTTTCCGCGCCAGAATTCTGTCCAGTCGCTGTTGCATTGACATGCAGACTGACGAAAATGTCAGCCTTAGCCTGCTTAGCCATATCTATTCGATAATTTAAATCTATCTGCTTTCTTGTGGTTTTTCCTTTCACATCATTCGCGACATAGTCAATATCTTCTTCCCGAGTAAGGAAAACCTCTATCCCACTTGGCCGAAGCATTTCTTTAACCTTTTGGGCAATCTGGAGATTGATCGCTTTTTCATAAACACCCTGAGAGGAGATCGCTCCTGGATCATATCCTCCATGCCCCGGATCAAGCATCACAACGTGACGATCCTCAAAATGACTAATAACAGCGGTAGAACCCTGCCAAAATACAGAGAACACCAACATACCCATTACACCAAGGACAAGTATCGTTGCAGATTTCTTTCCCATTATTACTTCAGGCCATCGCATTTTTAGCACTCCCCCGTTTCATGGTGACTATTAAAGAGTATGTGCTGACAAGAAAAGTTATACTTTTGAAAAGTAAAGAAAGCCTCCGCTTTTAAAGCGAAGGCTTTCTGGAAAAATGAGCTTATCTATTTGACATAGACCATAACGTTACGAACACCCCATGATCTTGCTGCCGCCTCAGAATTCATGTAAAGGTCGATGCGATTACCCTTAATTGCACCACCAGTATCTAAAGCGCTAGCATTTCCATAACCCTCGACAAATACGTTCTCCCCCAGAGAAATAACCCTGGGATCGACTGCAACGATCCCCCAACGAACAGACGCCCCTGTTTTAGTTTTCCCTCCGGGAATACAATAGGCTGTAGCTTTCATGACAAGAGCCCTCTTAAAATTAATGGTCTCTCCACCTCGTGAAACAGAAGTTTGCGTACCGCGAGAAATGACATTATTGATAGGGGTTGTAACTACCCGTTGAGTGAGTATCTCACGGTCAACCTCTTTTCCATCTTCTAACGTCAATTTAACGGTCTGCTCCTGAAGACCATTTGAGCCACGACTGACAACTTTGTCAGGTAGTCCGACGGGATAATCTGCAGCCTGTACAACATCCTGATACGGAATTTCACTTTTTACCGTTTCTACTCGCTCCGCAACTCGAACCACCTGCACTTGCTCATTTGGTGTCAACATATGGTCAAGTGCCAGCGAAACCTTATCTTTCATACCCAAGGAAATGCCTAATTTCTCGAGCGCACCTGCGACGGTCCTTGGCGCAATATAGGTATTTATATCTTTGCCATCTGCACGAACAAGAATGGGAATAGCCCTCCGCACCTTGATTTCCATTTTGTCAGCAACAGCATCCGTTCGCAAAGCATTCACTTCATCCACATCTTTAATCTGAAGTCCGTAGCGCTCCGATAAATCGGTAAGCGCCTCACCTACAGTTTTTGCGGGTGTCCGTGTCATGAATGTTTGTTCATCCACCGTGAGATGAACCGGTACACTCCTCGTTAATTCTATCCTTAACCCTTTTGTAATCTTTGTATCTCGAGAAGGGTTTACTATATCTTCCGGAAAAGTCTTTAGATTTGAATGGGCGAGTGCCTGACCGACGGTTCCAGAGATCGTAGTAATGTGAACTATTTTTCCATCAATGTGGGCCTCGATTGTTTTGGCATTGTAAACAAGTGTCCCAGTTGCAATGAGAAAAATAACCAATACAGCAATTGCCATTTTAGCTATATGGGACGTCCGAACTAAGGATAAAACCCGAGTTCGAGTTAACTTAAACATTAAATCCCTCCAAAAAAGTAATATGACCCAGCAACTTCATCTTAATAGATAAGTCGTCTTTTGTCAAAGCTTATTTCC
>DATMYU010000311.1:0-3037 GCA_035560775.1 Desulfosporosinus sp. | reverse complement strand
ACGATAGAAGAGTCATGACGAGCACAAAAATAAGAATCATAATTTTATAGATGAAGTAAACCTTTATAAGCGTCAATAAAACCATGACGATGGCTAAAAGCGCGGGGATTGCAATGAGCTTAGAGACCTGCAAATTCTCTTTTTTTCTGAATTTAGGACCAGAATAAATGAGCATAAAGATTATGAAATAGACTACAAAAGTAACCATTATCATCAATAACTTCCTCCGTTAACAAAAGGCATATTTCTACCCAGATTTTCAACACTATAAACTGCTCAATAATCGCGAATACTACAATTGTCCCTAAATACAGACGAGAGGAGATGTATTATGAGTCGAAAAAATCGAAATGGCAGTGATATTTTGCCCCGCGCTGTGTTGGATCAATTCAAATATGAAGTTGCGGATGAATTAGGTTTAAGCTCGAAAATCGAGTCTGAAGGATGGGGAAACATGACATCTCGGGAATGTGGTCATGTGGGAGGTCGAATTGGTGGTAGTATGGTTAAAACTATGATTCGTAGGGCAAAGGAATCCTTAAAAGAAACTCCCCTTTAAACCAACATAAAGGAGTACAGAAATTCTGTACTCCTTTATGTTTAGCAGTCAATAAATATGAGGGGCTCCAGCCGTGCAACAAAGGAGACATAGACTGCTTTAGTTTTATCATTTATTAAAGATAGTCTGCCATGATTTTAGACGCTGAAAATCCGATAAATCACTATGCATTGGGGTTATAGAAATATAATCCTCCTGTATTGCGCGTAAATCTGTATCAGATTCAAGATCTTCTGTTAAATTCCCACACTGCCAAAAATAGGTTCTCCCATGAGGGTCAACACGTCGTTCAAAGACATTTTCATAGACAGCTTTACCTAATTTTGTAACTTTGACACCCCGCCACTCTGACTGACACTTGCCTGGAAAATTTATGTTCATTAATCCATCTTGATGATGTTTTACAATGAAATCCAATTGCTCAGCCATATAAGTTGCGGCAGGTTCGAAATCCATGAACTCATAACTGGCTAGAGATAGGGCCATTGAAGGAACTCCAAGCAAAACGCCTTCCATCGCTGCAGAAACAGTACCCGAATAGAAAATATCCGTCCCTAGATTTGGGCCTTGATTGATACCAGAAATGAGAAGATCAGGCCTAGCGATAAGCTCACCTTGAATTGCGAGTTTTACACAATCAGAGGGCGTTCCACTAACAGTGTACCCCTTTTGCTGTCCTTCCAGATTGTGTTCTGTTATAAATAAGGGCTGAAACAAGGTTATGGAGTGTCCTGTTGCTGAACATTGACCTTCAGGGGCAATAATACTAATTTCATGGCTTGTGTGCGATCTGAGAATACGATATAGAGTTTGGATCCCTAGTGCATTATAACCGTCATCATTGGTCAGTAAAATGTGCAATACTATTTCCTCCAAATTACTCTACTTCGTAGACGGAAATCACCATGGTCTCCTCTTTTTTGGCCAATCCAAACATTAGTCGATGATCCTTTAAATTCTTATTTAGAAAATCGACAACCTTATAAAGTTCGCCATTCACGCTGAGTCTCTGTGTTGCAATAAGTTCTATTTTTCCTTGACGACCTGTTGGGTTTGTCTGCTGGTCCATGATTACCTCTTTCTTAGTGCTTGTGCCCTTGTATCAGAGAAAATGCCTCAGCTCTAGTTGCACGATTATTCTTAAATATCCCACGTACTGCAGAAGTTACTGTTTCTGCTCCTGCTTTCTTGACACCGCGCATCGTCATACACATATGCTCTGCTTCAATGACAACCAGCACGCCAAGTGGATCTAGTGTTCCCATAATAGAATCTGCGATTTGGGACGTTAACCGTTCTTGAAGCTGCGGTCTACGGGCAAATCCTGAGACTACACGAGCCAGTTTTGACAGCCCTGTAACCTTTCCTTTACGAGGGACATAGGCAACATGGGCTTTGCCATGAAATGGAATAAGATGATGTTCACACATAGAGTAAACCGCGATATCCTTAACGAGCACCATCTCTTCATGAGCTTCTACTGAAAATTGGACTTTTAAATGTTCACTAGGATCTTCATGCAGGCCACCAAATACTTCCGCATACATCCTTGCTACACGTTTTGGGGTATCTAATAACCCTTCGCGAGTAGGATCTTCCCCTATAGCCTCCAGAATCATAAAAACAGCCTGTTCAATTTTTTCTGTATCCATCCCCAAAATATTTCTCCCCCTTTTTTCATGACCACTGTTAAGTAATCTAAAGCTGTCCCATAATAACATGTGTTTGAGGAATAACTCTAACATTGATTAGTTTCTGCAAAAAAAGGCTTTGCCATTCTATGAGTTGGTAAGGATTAGGTGTATTAACACCTTGTGTCTTTGTTACAGGTTGAAGAATCGTCAGTATCGTTGGGTCAACTCTTGCAATCAGATCGCGAGCTTCTCGAAGATCGTTCAGAGTAGTTTCCACATGAACAACTATTTTTACAAATACTTCTTTTTGCTGGCAATAGCGCAGAAATGATTCATGCACATCCCAAAATGTCTGGCCGTTAAACGGTAACTTAATATCCATGCTGATCACATCAACCATCGGCAAAACATGAAGGAGTTGCTCTGGTAAAGTTCCATTGGTTTCAAGGTAAATTTTTAAACGCTTCTGCTTTATGAGAGGAAACAAAACCACCAGTTCATTCGACCAAAGAAGGGGCTCACCTCCTGTGACACTCAAAGAGTGATGTTTAGAAAAATCATAGATTTGGAGAACCTCTAGGAGCTTATCTATAGGAGCGGGATTTTCCATGACGTTAAAATGGTGTGAACCGGGAACCGTCTCTATTCGAAACTGTTGCGGTATCGCTGTCTCTGTATCACAATATGGACACATTAAGTTGCACTTTGGCAGGCGGAGAAAAATTTGTCTGACTCCGACGTAAGGACCTTCCCCTTGAATCGATGAGAAAATTTCTGTAATTGGTAAATTCTGCATTACTGAACCCCTCTAGCATTGACTATCACCATGTATTTTACCATTATT
>DATMYU010000310.1:0-6259 GCA_035560775.1 Desulfosporosinus sp. | reverse complement strand
GAGACAGGAATTTTGTTAAAAATGTTGAATTAGACATACAGTACTTTAGTCCTAGGAACATGGACTTACTCTAATAGGTAATGGTCACCCTACAGCCGGAGAATGGGTCTCTAGAACTGCTAAGTCAGCTTTGAAGATAGGTCGATTTTTGGAGAGGAGAGGAAAGGAACGTGGGACAATGCTAAGGGAACGGGGGATTATTGAAAACATATCGGAACTAGCAGACGTTGTTCTGATTGCATTTGGCTTCTCTTTGGCAATTAAACTCTATCAAATCAAGCAGGTCATCACTGTTGAAACCTGGCCCGAGCATTTTTTGATCTTCTTTATTTATCTGATGACATGGATCATCGGTAGCAATGTCTATAAAGTTTATCAGTCGCGTCGTTTTATGTCCGCAAGGCATGAACTAACTCAAATCTTAAAAGCCCACTTTTTCTCGTTTGCATGTAGTATGGTACTCATCAATCTCTATAACCCGAATATGTTGAGCAATCGTTTCCTTTTTTATTATGGTGCCTTCGTTGTGATTTTAACTATCGGGATGCATATTGCAACCCGGTTGATGCTCCAAGCTTGGCGAAAAATAGGGCGCAATATACGTTACGTTTTAATTCTGGGGGGTGGCTCTGCGGCAGAACTATATCTACAAAAAGTAAAGAGTAACCCTCAATTGGGTTATAAAGTCATAGGGTATATAGCTCCCACGAAAAATGGGCTCATAATTCCATATTTAGGAGATTATTCGAATCTCGAATCCATCATGCGGATGAATATTGTGGATTTGACGGTTGTTACAGCGCTCATAACAGAAAAGGGTATTCAAGAATCAATTGAGATCCTTGAAGTCATGGGGAAAAATGTAGCCGTTCTTCTTGATGATGTGGTGACAAAAGTCGCCCGCAGCAGGCCTGTAGATTTTGGAGGGCTGTCGATGGTTATGTATGATAGTTACCCAAGACGACCTTGGCAGGAAGTGGGTAAGCGGGGATTGGATATCATTTTATCCGGTATTGGCCTTATTATTATTAGTCCTGTGCTCATATTAGTGGCCTTAGCAATAAAGACGACGTCGAAAGGACCTGCGATTTTTGCGCAACAACGAGTAGGATTAAACGGGCGCGCATTTAAAATGTATAAGTTCCGTTCAATGGTTGTTAATGCTGAGAAACTTAAGGAGAGATTGGCGCATTTAAACGAAATGACTGGTCCAGTCTTTAAGATTGTCAATGATCCTAGAGTGACCGCAGTGGGAAGGTTTATTCGTAAAACAAGTATTGATGAACTTCCCCAATTATATAATGTATTTAAAGGGGACATGAGTTTAGTTGGTCCGAGGCCGCCCTTATTGAGTGAAGTGAATATGTACGATCCGAAGCATCGGAAGAGGTTGGCGGTACGACCGGGGATTACTTGTATATGGCAGATTAGTGGGCGTAATGAAGTGGGCTTTGATGAGTGGATGGAGATGGACGCTGAGTATGTTGATCGCTGGTCATTGTGGCTGGATTTGGGGATATTGGCTAGGACGGTGCCGGTGGTGTTGTTAAGGAAGGGTGCGAGTTAGGGTATGAATGAAAGCCTTGACTTCGCTCTGAAAGATGCCGATAGAATTCGCGATAGTATCTTAAAATAGAGGAGTGCTCATACGCCATGAAAGGTATTATTTTAGCAGGCGGCTCAGGAACACGTCTGTATCCGCTAACCATGATTACAAGTAAGCAACTCCTACCTGTATACGACAAGCCGATGGTGTTTTATCCCTTATCTATACTGATGTTAGCAGGTATAAAGGACATCTTGATTATCTCGACGCCGCAGGACTTGCCGAACTTTGAGAGGCTCTTAGATGATGGCAGCCAGTTCGGTATCGAGTTGTCTTATAAAGTGCAGCCCTCACCGAATGGACTGGCTCAAGCTTTTATTCTTGGTGAGGAATTCATCGGAGATGATTCTTGTGCCATGATCTTAGGAGATAATATCTTCTACGGTAATGGTATCAGCCCTTTATTGCACCAAGCTGTTGAGAATGCTGAAAAAGGACAAGCTACAATTTTCGGGTATTACGTGACCGACCCTGAGAGATTCGGTATCGTGGAATTTAACGAGCAAGAAAAAGTCATCTCCGTGGAAGAAAAACCAAAATTTCCCAAGTCGAACTACTGCATTACCGGTTTGTATTTCTATGACAAACGAGTTGCCAAGTTAGCAAAAAAAGTAAAGCTTAGTGCCAGAGGTGAGCTGGAAATTACAGACTTAATCCGGATGTACCTGGAGGACGGGACACTCAATGTAAAGTTGCTGGGCAGAGGCTATGCGTGGCTGGATACAGGAACAATGGATAGCTTATTCGAAGCAGCAAACTTTGTGCAGATGATAGAGAAACGACAGGGTATTAAGATATCGGCGCCTGAAGAGATAGCTTATAAATATGGCTGGATCAGCAAAGAAACACTGCTCGCTTCAGCAGCGCGTTACGGAAAATCTCCCTACGGTGAACATCTCAAACGAGTCGCTGAAGGACAGATTAGGTATTAGAAGTTAAGCAGAAAACAAACGTCTGAGAAAGTTCAGGTGGTGTAGAATGAAAATACTAATAACTGGAGCAATAGGACAACTGGGAAGTTCTCTAATGAAGATATTGAAAATGGGGACATCTGAACTAGGGGAAATTCCTGTCTTCTTTAAAGTTGCTGAGACTGAAGGCGTCGATTTCCAAGAACTTGATATTACAGATCTGGAGACAGTTTTGGCTTATACGGCAAATTCCAAACCGGATTTAATCATTAACTGTGCAGCCTATACTAATGTGGATGGTTGCGAAACAAACCAAGATGATGCCTATAAAGTGAACACCTTGGGTGCTAGAAATATGGCGATTGCCGCAGAGAAGATTGGAGCTAAGCTCGTTCATGTTTCTACAGATTATGTCTTTGCTGGCAACGGTACAAAGCCTGATAACGAAGCATCTATCTGTCATCCCCAAAGTACTTATGGCACAACGAAATATCTAGGAGAACAGTATGTCAGAGACTTTTGTTCTCGCTATTTTATCGTTAGAACAGCGTGGCTTTATAGTCCTGTTGGTAAGAATTTTGTCAAGACCATTATGAAAGCGGGCAGAGAACGCGGAGCATTAAAGGTGGTCAACGATCAGATTGGTAACCCAACTAATGCGGTGGATTTGGCCTATCATATTTTAAAGATAGCAGTAACTGAGGAGTACGGCATCTACCACTGCACGGGCAACGGGGAATGCTCATGGTATGATTTTGCCTCTAAGATTATTGAATATGCTGGAATTAAGGCGACCGTTTCACCTTGTACGACTGAGGACTATCCTTCTCCGGCAAAACGCCCGGCGTACTCTGCTTTGGATAATATGATGCTCAGATGTACTGTTGGTGATGAGATGAGGAACTGGCAAGACGCCTTGAGATACTTTATGGATCATTACGACGGGGAATAAACCCACCCTAATAAACATAGAGGGGCAAGTAGATGAAAACTTATCTAGTAACGGGTGGAGCAGGCTTTATAGGTTCCAACTTCATTATTTACATGTTGGAGAAGTACCGTAATGTCAAGATTATCAACCTTGACAAACTGACGTATGCTGGAAATCTTGAAAATTTAGTCAGTATAGAAAACAATGCAAACTATTGCTTTGTGCAAGCTGATATTGGCGATCGGGAAGCAATTCAGACGCTGTTTGAGAAGAACAAGATTGACTATGTTATTAACTTCGCTGCAGAGAGTCATGTGGACAGAAGTATCGTAGACCCTGACATTTTTGTCAAGACCAATGTTCTGGGAACAGTAAATCTTCTTAATATTGCTAAGCAAGCGTGGCTCGTGGGCGATGATCGCTATAAAGAAGGCGTTAAGTTTTTGCAAGTTTCCACAGATGAAGTCTATGGCTCCTTAGGCGCTGAGGGATTTTTCAAGGAGACAACTCCGCTTGACCCTCATAGCCCCTACTCCTCAAGTAAGGCAAGTTCTGACTTATTTGTAAAATCATACGCGAATACCTATAAACTACCAGTGAATATCACGAGATGTTCCAATAACTACGGACCCTATCAATTCCCAGAGAAGCTAATACCGCTGATCATTAATAACTCCCTGCACCACAAGCCGTTACCAGTGTACGGTGACGGAATGCAGATTAGGGACTGGTTGTATGTGGAAGACCACTGCAAGGCTATTGAGCAGGTACTTCTTCAGGGTAAGTTAGGAGCGGTTTATAACATCGGTGGGCATAATGAGCGAGCGAATGTTGAGATTGTCAAAGCAATTCTGGATTATCTTAAGGATAATGTAGATAGTGAGGTTGGAGAACATCTTATCAAGCACGTTGAGGATAGAAAAGGCCATGATCGACGTTATGGCATTGACCCTCAGAAAATTAAGGATGATTTGGGTTGGTATCCGGAAACCACCTTTGAAGTTGGCATCAAGAAGACCATTAGATGGTACATTGATCATAAGAAATGGCTGGATAATGTAACGAGTGGTGCCTATCAGGGAGGAACAATTAGTGGCTAAGTTTAACTTTAACAAGACTGAAATTGAAGGCGTCTATATTATAGAACCGAAGGTCTTTGGCGATAGTAGAGGCTATTTTATGGAAACTTACAACTATCAAGAGTTCCAAGAAGGCGGCATAGAGGTTACCTTCGTTCAGGATAATCAGTCCAAATCCAGGAGGGGGGTTCTGAGAGGCCTTCATTTTCAAAAGACACATCCTCAAGGAAAACTGGTCAGGGTTATCAGTGGTGAGGTTTTCGATGTCGCTGTTGATTTAAGAAAAGACAGCAGATCGTATGGTAAGTGGGTAGGAGTTATTTTGTCGGAAGAAAACAAGCGGCAGTTTTTCGTTCCAAGAGGATTTGCGCATGGATTTCTTGTTTTAAGTGAAACCGCGGAGTTCTGTTACAAGGTTACTGATTTCTATCATCCCAGTGACGAGGGTGGCCTTGCTTGGAACGACCCGGAAATCGGTATTGTGTGGTCTCAGTTGGTTGGAGAATATCAAGGGACAGCCAGTGCTGAAGGTTATCGCTTAGAAGATGGCGCAAAGCTGAATCTCAGTGATAAAGACCAGAAGTGGCTGGGGTTGAAAGATACATTCAGATTTTAAAGCAACATTTCTACATATGATGCATTCTCCGGAGGGACTAGTCCTCTAAATATATTGAAGTCAAGGAGTAAAAAAGATGAACTACATTATATTTGGTGGAACCGGCTTCATCGGAACCCACCTGATTAATTTACTCAAAGCAGAAGCAGTGAACCCCGGCGATATAATCTATGCCCTTGATATTGTCATGCCAGGTGAGGAAGGCGTTGTCCCTGGCGTTGTAGAGAAGATCGAGGGTGTTGAGTATGTACGCTGTGATGTTCGGAAACCCATTGATTTCGATATTACGATAACAACAGATGATATCATCTTTAACTTCGCTGCAGTTCATCGCACTCCTGGTCATCCAGATTACGAGTACTTTGAAACGAACCTTTATGGTGCGGAAAATGTGACGGCGTTTGCCGTGGAGCACGGCATCACAAAAATCCTGTTTACCAGTTCTATTGCGCCATATGGGGCAGCAGAGGAATTTAAAGAAGAGACCACACTACCCACCCCCAATACCGCCTATGGCATAAGCAAACTTGTCGCAGAAAAGATTCACGAGAAATGGCAGGCAGGAGACCCGAAGCGCGAACTCACCATTGTTCGCCCCGGCGTTGTTTACGGTAAAGGAGAGCATGGCAACTTTACCCGTCTGTATTGGGGGCAGAGGAAGCACTATTTCTTCTATCCTGGTCGCAAGGATACGGTGAAGGCGTGCATCTATGTGAAAGAACTTGTCCGCTTCATAAAGTATCGAATGATTGATAACGATTTTCCGGGAGTGAACGTTTTCAACAGCACCTTTGAGCCAGCCTACAACATTGAACAGATTTGCAGCGAGATGCAAAAAGCCACGGACATGAAGCGTTTTGTCCCATTGATTCCTGGATGGATACTGATGACTGCTGCCGTTTGTCTGGTTCCATTTGGTGGGATGAAGTTGGGGCTCCACCCTGCGCGTGTAAAGAAGCTGATGATTTCCACCAATATCTGCGGCAAAAAGTTAGCCGCCAGCGGATACAAGTTCTATTACACCTTTGCAGAAACGCTGAGGGATTGGTATGAGGATTGTGGTCGTGAAGGATTGGAATGATTATACACAAGTGCCAGCGCAAATATGTTTTATAT
>DATMYU010000309.1:0-4719 GCA_035560775.1 Desulfosporosinus sp. | reverse complement strand
CAGAAATCGCTGTGAGCAACTTATAAAGTATTTAGACGATACGCTCGTAGATCTTCAAAGTATGAGCGATGGAATCAAAGGTAAAATAAATATTGGAGTATTGCCTACGATCGCATTGTCATGGCTACCATTCTTCATCGTTGAGTTTTCAAAAGAATTTCAGGAGATTCAATGGTCTATAAAAGAACAAGGTTCATCAAAAATAGAAGAATCTCTTAGAAACTACGAAATCGATCTGGGAATAACTACTTTACCTCCTAAAGGCCCTTCTTTTTCATCAACCATATTATATGAAGAAAAATTAGTTCTAATTGTACCAGAACAACACCGTCTATTATCCTTGCCTAATCAGTCCTGTGATTTTAAAGATTTTAAAGACGAGCCATTTATTATCTACGAAAAAGGGTTTCAATTACGTGAGATCATTTTGAACGGCTTCTTTAAGGCTGGATACGAACCTAATATCGTGATGGAAGTGGAACGAACGGAATCAATTAAGTCTTTAGTTGACAGTGGATGCGGTGTTGCAGTAGTCCCAAAAACATGTATAAACTATCCGAAGCCTTTGTATACTAATTATGTTCCTATATGCTCCGACCTTACTAGAACTGTTGGAATTTTGACAAGACAAGCAGATTTTAACTTATTAGCTTTTCATAACATAACTTCCCATTTATTAAATTTCGAATATAACTTATTCGTCCAATAAGCTACGTCGACTCAAGCACTCCTATAATAAACGAATTAAAAAGAACAGATAGTATGCCAAGACCTATATAAACTCTAAATAAGCTCCTATAAAATAGAGGCTTATTTATTTGCCCAAAAACACCAAAATCAGACCCCAGAAGAGCGAAAAAGATGCGGTGCTGGTAACTTCTATAGTTCCCCTTATTCGAAAAGTATTTTGGATTCTGATGACAATCTTCTTTTAGGTCAGCCCCGTGCTCATTCAATGATTTGTAGTACTACCAATATTCCATTTTGCCCTCGACTTCTTCCCCTACTGTTCATGGGGTATTTTCTTTTTTCCCAGTGTCATTTGGGCTAACAGACGAATGCGGGCTAGTATAGATGTTCCAATAAAAACAGAAGTCATTTTCCAGCCAAATTTTGACTAAATAAGATTCGGATCTCTGAATGGTTTAAACGCTGGCTAGAAATACACAAAAAAATATATAGCCCAAGCACATATGTTTTGTACTTGAGCTATATAAAAAAAACCACTATCGGCCAGCTACACTAGCCATTTTAGCGAAGCTCTTAAGAGACGAGTAAAGCCCAGAAAATAAAATGTTTCCGGTTTACCTTTACCTCTTCGCATCCGGTTCGCTTCAGCAAATCCCCCAAACTCTATTAGACAGCTTTTGCTTTCTTCCAGCTTCAGCCCGTACCTGCCAAACCGCTCTTTTATCATTTTATAGAACAGCTTAGTGGAAAAGTATCCGGATTAAAGATTAGTATCGATTAAATAAATGCTTACAAACAAGGCTGGAAGCTATACCGCTTCCAGCCTTGTTTGTAAAATTCCCTGCACATCATGACAATTTGTCGAGCTTTAAACCTGTCTCATGACCATTAAGATTCTGCTTTTCCAAGCCATCATCCTTGATTCTCTCTATATCGTCGGCTAGAGTTTCTTTTTTGATATAGTCCTCATATAGTTTGATTGCCTCGGCTATTTCCTCATCTCCATCAAAGTATATTTTGATCCTGTCCATCATTTCATAGCCATTATTTTTTCTCATTTGCTGTACCTTGGAGACATACTCTCTGGCATATCCTTCATCGATCAGCTCTTTGGTAAGCGTCGTATCAAGTATCACGAATACATTATTCTCCACGGTCATTGTAAAGCCTTCTTTAGCTGTGATAGTGGTGATTACGTAATCTTTAACTAGGTCTAAGAGTTCACCCTCCACCTCAATCGGAATTGTTTCACCGGCTTCTAATCTTGGCACAACGGAAGAGGCTTCAAGGGCTGCCAGTACTTTACCTAATGATTTGACTTTAGGTCCAAAGATAGACCCTGCCACTTTGAAATTAGGCTTTAAGCTAAAGTTCATATACTGGCTCAAATCCTTGGCAAACACAACCGCCTTAACATTAAGCTCCTCTTGGATTAATGGAAGCATGTAGTCGATCAGCTGTTCATATTTACCGTCAATTAAGATCTGCTGGACAGGTTGTCGCACTTTGATTCTCACATGTTCCCTTGCCGACCTGCCTAAACCCACTAGATTTCTCACCAAATCCATTCTAGTTTCCAACTCGCCATCGATCAGCAGCGAATTGGCCACAGGGTAATCCGCTAAGTGAACAGATAGCTCATTGGTCAAGTTTCGATAGAGCTCTTCGGAAATATAGGGTGCAAAAGGAGCCACCAGCTTGGATAATCCCACAAGTATTTCATAGGTCGTATTGTAGACCGCTTTCTTGTCATTGGTAAGCTCTGTGCCCCAGAAGCGTCTGCGCGAACGTCTTATATACCAGTTCGAAAGATCCTCATTGACAAACTCAGTAATCTTTCTCACTGCTTTGTTTAGATCCAAGACACTTAGATCCGACTCAACGCCTTTTAAAAGGCTGTTGTACTTGGACAGTACCCATCGATCAAGCTCTGGTCGATCTTGATAATCAATAAAGAAGTCTCTCGGATCAAGCTTATCTGTATTGGCATATAAGGAAAAGAAAGCATATACATTTCTCATCGTACTGAAGAATTTACTCTGTATTTCCTTGAGCCCTTCGATATCAAATTTGGTAGGATTCCAGGCCGGAGAAACATGAAGTAGATACCATCTTAAAGCATCTGCTCCATATTGATCAAACAACTCAAAGGGATCTACTGTATTCCCTTTGGACTTGGACATCTTATGCCCTTCCTTATCTAGGATCAAATCATTAACCAGTACTCGTTTATAGGGCGCCACGCCCTTGATAAAGGTTGAGATCACGAGTAGCGAATAGAACCAACCCCTCGTCTGGTCAATGCCTTCACAGATGAAATCGGCGGGAAAGAGCTGATCAAAGTTCTCGCTATTTTCAAACGGATAGTGATGCTGGGCAAAAGGCATCGAGCCACTGTCAAACCAACAATCAATGACATCTTTCACCCTTGTCATTGTTGCACCACATTTTGCGCACTTAAGGTGAATATCATCCACAAAGGGCCGGTGCAATTCAATTGTCGATTCTTCCAGTGTTTCCACGGCGTTTTCTACCAACTCTTTTCGAGAGCCAATGGATGTGGTGTGCCCGCAATCACATCTCCAGATATTCAGCGGTGTTCCCCAATATCGGCTTCTGGATAAAGCCCAGTCATTAGCGTTTTCCAACCAATTGCCAAACCTCTTTTCGCCGACATAATCAGGATACCACTCAACACGGTTGTTGTTCTCGACCAATTTATCTCTGAATTTTGTGACTTCAATATACCAGCTTGGTTTGGCATAATAAAGGAGTGGGGTCTGACATCTCCAACAATGAGGATAGTTATGCTCCAGTTTTTCTTTCTTAAATAGTTTGCCTTCCCCGTGCAGCCACTTAATGATATCGAGATCGGCATCCATGACAAAACTACCTTTCCAGGGAGTAGTCACAAATTTCCCAGTTTCATCGACGGGCTGAAGGACAGGCAAGTTATACTTTCGACCAATGTTATAATCGTCCTCCCCAAAAGCTGGGGCGGTGTGGACAATCCCCGTACCATCCTCGGTCGTTACATAGTCAGCTACCGTGACGAAAAAGGCTTTCTTATCTGCTTTTACGAAAGGCATCAGCTGCTCATATTCTACGAACTCAAGATCCTTTCCCTTAATTTCTTCCAGAACTTCAAACTCTTCTCCCAACACTTTATGGGACAAAGTCTTGGAAACATAATAGATCTCCTCATTTTGCCTAACCTTCAGGTAGACTTCTTGAGGATTCACAGTCAGCGCCACATTCGATGGAAGCGTCCAGGGCGTTGTCGTCCAGACCAGGAAGTATTCTTCGACATCTTTTCGCTTGAACTTAACGACAACGGTGTTACTCTTTATTACCTTATAACCCTGGGCTACTTCGTGGGAAGCCAGTCCAGTTCCACAGCGTGAACAATAGGGCAAAATCTTGTGCCCTTCATAGATCAAGCCTTCTTTAAAAAAGCGATCAAGGATCCACCAGACGCTCTCAATGTAATTATTATCAAGCGTGACGTACGGATGGTCCAAATCGATTGAATACCCCATTCGCTTGGTCATTTCTCGCCATTGTTGCTCATAACTGAACACAGATTCCCGACATTTTTGATTGAACTCCGCAATTCCATAGGCTTCAATATCTTGCTTGTTGGAAAGTTTGAGTTGCTTCTCCACTTCGATCTCCACAGGAAGACCATGAGTATCCCATCCAGCCTTACGCTTGACTTGATAGCCCTGCATGGTTTTGTGCCTACAAACTGAATCCTTTAAGGTTCTGGCTATGACATGGTGTATTCCAGGCTTGCCGTTGGCTGTGGGAGGGCCTTCATAAAATACGAAGGGTGTTTTACCTTCCCGAATTTCGATACTTTTATCCAGTATCGCATGGTCGTTCCAGTAATCGGCTATTTCGATTTCCTTTTTAGCTATCGGCAGATCTGATAGCGGTTTGAAGTTAGACATAATTATCTTCCTTTCGTATTGAGTTAATAATGTCGAGCGAATAATATAAAGAAAACTTGGCTGGCGCCCGAAGACA
>DATMYU010000308.1:0-3666 GCA_035560775.1 Desulfosporosinus sp. | reverse complement strand
GGATGACTATAGTTAGTCCTTGCATTGATTATTGAAATTGCAGTATTCTCTGATAAACAAATCAAATCTTCATGTTTTTTTGTTCTAATGACAAGGCTGGAATACCAATTCTCAAGATAATGTCCTATATCTTCCAAAGGTTCGTTCATGCCTAATTCACCAGGTATGTATGAAACAGAAGCCCCCATTGCTTGTGCACCTATTTCAAATGCTAAACGATTGCGAAATCCGTTACCATAAAACCAGAGCCCGATTTGTTTATTTATGAGGCTTTTCGGCATTCTATTCTCTCTCCATGCGTCGGCCAAATAATCTGCTCTGTCCAAAATTTCCGTTAACTCTTCCTGCGAATAGTCGAGTAATGAAATAAAGTGTCTCATCAATGCTAACTCCCTCAAATTTTATAATTCATGACATGCGAAAGCAGGATAAGCGATCAATAAACGGGTGCATGGTCACGAGCCAGCGAAGAAAGGTACGTGGGAAGCGTTCTTATTGTATCCTTATGCCTTGGCCACAATATTATCTACGAATCCCGTAATCGGCAAAACACTTCCAAGGTTTAATTTTTGCTCAAACATTGGAAATATTATGTGGTAAAAATCAAAAACATTTCCGATTGATCAACTCATTGGCAGAAATCCGCGCTTGGGCTTCGAATTCGAGTACATCTTCTAATGTGCTGATATTTGCAGTGGGTGTGGACTTCAAAACGACCTGCTCAACTACGTCAAAAATGCCGAGAAAAGGTAACCGACCAGTCACAAAAGCTTCGACGCACACCTCGTTAGCCGCATTATAAACAGCAGGAACGGCGCCTCCCAATTCGCCAACATGGCGAGCAAGCTTCACCATGGAACCCAGTTCGTTATCTAATGGCTGTAGTGACCAACTATGTGCCAAGGACCAGTCGACACCGGGGACTACATCAGGAATTCTTTCAGGCCATTTTAGTCCAAGAGCAATAGGCAACCTCATATCCGGAGGGCTTACTTGCGCAATTGTTGTCCCATCGATAAATTCAACCATGGAATGAATGTAGGCTTCAGGGTGAACGACAACCTTGATATTTTTATAGGGAATATTGAATAGCAAATGTGCCTCAATCACTTCTAGTCCCTTATTAACCATCGTTGCAGAATTGATACTGATCACTGGACCCATTGACCACTTGGGGTGGGCAAGAGCCTGTGCAATGGTAACATTTTTTAGTTCAGCACGCTTCATCCCCCGAAAAGGTCCTCCCGTCGCGGTGATAATGAGTCTTTTCACTTCTGTTTCTTTTCCACCGCGAAGCGCTTGAGCCAGAGCGGAGTGTTCAGAATCCACAGGGACTATCTGTCCAGGATAAGCCTCGCGTGTGACAAATTCGCCTCCTAGGATAAGCGATTCCTTATTAGCCAGAGCAAGTACGTTTCCTGAACGCAAGGTAGATAGTGTCGCTTTCAGACCTACGGCTCCAGTAATAGCGTTTAAAACCACATCACATGATATCCTGGCAAGCTCTTCCATTGCCTGCTCCCCAACCAAATATTGCGGAGCTGAAAAATCGCACATTTTTCGGCCTTGCGCAGCGATAACATTGCGTATAGCAGTGTGAAGGTCTGGTAATGCTTCCTCTCTGGCAATTGCCACGATTTCGGGCTGGAGATCTACAATTTGATGGGCTAACAAATCTATTTGACCACCGCCTGCGCCAAGTCCCAACACCCGAAACTCATTGGGATGCTCACGAACCACGGCTACAGCTTGTTGACCAACTGAACCTGTAGAGCCCAGAATGACTATTTGTCGAGTATTTATTTTAGGTCCCCCTCTTCATAGAGCAAAAGATACAAAAGAACAGTTATGTTTGCATCTTTATATTTTTCCACTATCGTGAATTTAATACTCAATGATATCGTCGGTTTTAATACCAAAGGCATTTCCGTCATCCAAATCCAGATGAAGTTCTGTCCTGAAATCACCAGTACGTATAAACACGTTACTTAATATTCCGCCTTTTATCCCTTTGATTGGGATTTCAATGCGGTCATCTTCTAATAACTGATTATCTTTTGCTTGCTCTGTTGAAATATGCAAATGCCTTTGCGGAATGATAACTCTATTCTTTAGGGTTATTATTTTTCCAGCCACTTTTACATTTAAGGTTTCTGCGTTAGTAAAATCGCCGGATTTACTGATTGGTGGATTAATTTTTAAAAAATATGCATCTGCAGCGGATATTTCAATTTGATTTTCTTTTTTAAAAGGGCCAACAATGCGGACGTCATTAAAGCAAAAATGTTCGTTAAATATCGTAA
Source organism: Desulfosporosinus sp. (assembly GCA_035560775.1). Lineage (GTDB taxonomy): Bacteria > Bacillota > Desulfitobacteriia > Desulfitobacteriales > Desulfitobacteriaceae > Desulfosporosinus. The sequence goes on along the minus strand of DATMYU010000308.1, from coordinate 1,363 downwards.
CTGTCTGGCGTGCAGCGAACGCGTTCATTTGATATAAGTCTTTATGCTTATACAAAATAGCGTCTTCTCCAAACAGATATTTAAATGTTTCTTGATTAAAGTGTATATGTCGTGCCGATATTCCTATGGATATCATCATATATTTTCACCACTATCCTTTATTCCCACTTTTCGCTTCGCTCAAACTGTGGCCGTGAGGCAAGCTCACAGTTATTACTTTTATTCCAGCTGGGGCCCTTTACCAATTACCATTTTACCGCAGAAATATTTTCGACGAATCCCTTGAGCTTCTCCTAACCACTTAGACAAGCCGTGTTGTTTAATATAACAAAGGTTAAATACTTTCATGTTGTGCGGCAAAATAGTGGCTTTGTCCGCAGCAGGGTTTAGTTTTGTACATGGAAATTCCGAGCACTCGAAGCAAAATTCCAAGGCATGATGTTCGACACAATGATATGTCTCACATGCACAGTCTATAACCGGACATATACCTTCGCCTGCTCGGCATCCAGGGCAGGGCAATTGATTCCTATTTAGCCCTTTAGCAACAAGAGACTCTAGCAACACAGGGTCATCCTTAGCCATGTATGCCACGCAATCGCCACAATATAGCCCACACGGGGCAGCCAGAATATTTTCTCTGGTTATTTTCATAATCGCACCCCTTCTTTGATAATTTTTTACATACTCACTTCTTCTGTTTCACCTGATTTCAATTTAGTTGATCAACCATTAACAGGTTAACTGGTTTTAAAAAATCATGATTCTAAGTTCAGCATACGCATATGCCATAGGACGGCAGTAATTCCAAGAGAATATATTGGCGCTGTTCTTGTAATGCATCGTGAAATTTTTTCCACTCACTGGTTAGAAAAGAAGGATCATATGTAAACAATTTATTAGGGTCGTCAACTTCGTCAATAGTACCAAGGGCTAAGTATTTCCAGGATTTTTTCCCTTTTGCATTATATTCCGGAATACTGTTCACTCCAGGGATTTGACCAGAGGTAGCCCATAAACCCCATTTTGTATGACGAGCGCCGTCATCATCATCATCAATTTCAACAAAAAGCTTGGTGAGAGCTTTTCGTTGCATTTCGTTTAATCCGTCATAATTGGCCAATATTTCCGGAAGGTCATTTTCTAGTAATACAGAATTATCTCGGTGTTCTTTATATAATCGCATCACACGAAGAATGGTGTCTGCTGCAGTAAGAAAATTTTCTGTATTCTTGAAGGTTTGTTTACCGCGCTTATCTAAGTATTCAAAGCACCACTCTTCATAATAAGGAGCATCAGGATGGTTTAGTGCAGGTCCATGTCCAACAGGCAGCATTCCAGAAATGCCCATATTTTTAATTAT
>DATMYU010000307.1:0-4234 GCA_035560775.1 Desulfosporosinus sp. | reverse complement strand
GGATATTGGATATTCATTATTAGGCCCTTAATTTATTTTATCTTTCAAACGGTTTAATTCAGGACGATCGGCTTTCGTACCTGATATTTTTTCGGTTAAAATCTCGGTGCTATTAATCGCTTTCGTGGTATGGCATGTGCGGAAACTCAATAGGATTGATGGAAATATTCGGTATATTCTTGTAAGGTTGAAAAACAATTAAAGCAGGACATCGTTGGTGATTGCTTTAGCAGTATTGCGAAAGAATATTGGTAAGGCTTCTTAAGCACAAATCCCACTAATGCTTAGGGATATAAGGTAACTCTTTATACCCCGTGGTATTATATTTATAAACCCAGTATAAAGCCATTCTAACGTTTGTTAGAAAGCAGTGGGTATGATATAGTAAAAAGAGTATGCTATGGTAGTGGATGCACAGTACATCCGCTAAGAAAAAGGGGCTAACTAGAGAAATGAGTGTTTTATTTTGCCGGGATTGCGGCGTTGATATATCAGGTGAACCGCTGTTTCGGCAGGTCAGTTTTGCTTTAGAAAATGGAGAAAAAGCAGCACTGGTCGGCCCGAATGGAGCGGGTAAAACTACCCTAATACGGGCATGCTTGGGTGATCTACGCTTAGAAAGTGGCGAAGTGCAAATTCTTGGCTCTTTCGGATACCTTCCTCAAACCCCAATTGTTGAGGGTGAGGGAAGTGTTTTTGAGTGTGTTCTCCAGGAACGAGCAGATTTGTTACAAATACAGGAACAGTTGCGTGAGTTAGAAGAGAAGATGGCTCTCACGAACAATGAGAAAGTCATGGAGCAATATGCCGCTCTCACAGAGCTATTTGAACGTCAGGGCGGATATGCTTTAGAGGCCTTGGTCCGGAGAATCTTGGCCGGCCTTGGGCTGGAAGCTGAGACAAATTCGTTAGTCACCACGTTGAGTGGGGGGCAGAAGACGCGGTTAGCTTTATGCAAGCTGCTGCTCAGATCACCCGAACTCTTGATTCTAGATGAGCCTACGAATCATTTAGATATCGCAGCTTTAGAGTGGCTGGAAGGCTATTTGCGAGATTATCCAGGAGCGCTGCTCATTGTGTCTCATGATCGTTACTTTTTGGATCGCACTGTGACGAGGGTTCTTTGTCTAGAAAATGGCGGATTAAAAGGGTATACCGGGAACTATTCCGAATACGAACTTTTGCGAATTTTAGAAAATAAAACAATAGGCCGTGAAGCGGAGCGGCTGGCGAATAAAATTGCTAAACTAGAGGAGTATGTTCGAAGGAACAAGGCAGGGGTCAATTCGAAGCAGGCCCGTGGTCGCGAGAATCAGCTACAGAAGCTAAAACCGATCCAGGTCGCAAAGATCGACCATGGACTTGCTATTTCATTGGGAAGTGGCGGTCGAAGTGGGGACCGTGTTCTTTTAATGGAGGATCTGTCGATTTCCTACGGATCACGAACTCTTTTTTCTAATGTGAAACTGGATTTGCGACGAGGAGACCGGGTCGCCTTGCTGGGTAAAAACGGAATTGGCAAAACCTCGATTCTAAAGGCGATTCTTCATCAGGTGACTTTCTTGGGAAGCATACGCTTAGGAGCGAATGTAAAGGTTGCTTACTACTCTCAAGAACATGAGAATCTGGGCAGTACAGGGACAGTGATGGATGAAATACTGGGTGTCTCGAAGTTGAAAGACCCAGAGATTAGAAGTTTACTCGCGCGATACGGTTTTAGAAAAGATGATGTTTTTAAGTTCGTTTCTGTACTGAGCGGGGGCGAAAAGAGTCGTTTGGCCTTATGCAAACTTTTCCTCGAACAAGGAAACTTGTTATTGTTGGATGAACCTACCAATCATCTTGATGCGAAAACTCTTGGAGTGCTTGAAGAAGCCCTCCAAGAGTATGATGGGACTGTTCTCGTTGTTTCCCATGACCGCTACTTCTTGGACAAAGTCGTCTATAAGATCGCGGAACTTACAACTCAGGGATTGTTGCTTTACGAAGGAGATTACACGGGCTTCAAGGAGTATAAACAACAAGAGGAAACGGTCTCCGCACCGATCGAACGAAATACTAAGCCCAGTTATCAAGATCAGCAGGAAACGCGTAATGTGGCTCGTGAGAAAAAGCGGATGAAGCAACTAGAAATAGAAATTGAAGAGTTAGAATTGTTACTTCAAACGTTAGAAGCCGACCTTGCTTTAGCAGATACAAATTATGAATTAGCCATGAAGATTCATGAAGAGTGTGAAAAGGTAAAGGAACGCCGAGATAGTGTCTTAGAAGAATGGATTGCCGGGAGTGATTAGTTTCACCAAATAGCTCACGAACCCATATATTATCCTGAAGTCGCAAGATGGAGGGATACATATATGGGGATAGCTATGCTTATGGCAGTGGCTTTAAGTTTGGATGGATTTGGTGTCGGGTTGGCTTACGGATTACGCCGCATTCGTATACCTTTGAGTTCGCTTATGGTCATTGCACTGTGTACCGTTTTTGCAATGGGTATATCGATGCTTTTTGGCAGTTGGGTTACATTATGGCTTAAGTTTATTCCAGCACGTTTATTGGGGGCTTCTATTTTGCTTTCCATGGGGGTATTTCAATTGTCCAGGTCAATATGGAACAGTAAAGAGGAGATCTTGCCGCAAGCGGTCCCGGCGATGGCTGTAACTATTCAACAACCTGTGTTGGAGCCAGTTTTTCGAATACAACTGCGTTTGCTAGGATTAGTGGTCCAGGTACTTAGAACTCCGGATCTAGCGGATATCGATGGCTCAGGTGGGATTAGCCTTCGAGAAAGTCTTTTGTTGGGGAGCGCACTGGCCTTAGATGCTTTTGCTGGTGGGATTGGTGCAGCAATGGCAGGAATGACGATCTCAGTTATCGGAATAGTGGCTGTAACCCAAATTATTATGTTGCGCTTAGGCCAACAGACGGCTGGTAAAATTCCCGAAAACTGGACGGCTAAAGCAGAATATTTACCGGGCATCGTCTTAATTCTGATCGGTCTGGGTAAAATGATTTGAGGTGAGGTATGTGTGGACGATCGGATTGACGGGTGGAATCGGGAGTGGTAAATCAACGGTTGCCCAGTGGTTTGAAAAGCAGAAGGTACCCGTGCTGGATGCCGACAAAACTGTTCACCGATTATTGCAATATGACCCTAATACTATTTCAAAGTTGGTTGATGAGTTCGGGACGGAGATTTTGTCAGAAAATGGACAAATCAATCGCTCTAAACTAGGTGCTCAGGTTTTCCGTGATGAAGATGCACGAAAGCGCTTAGAGCGCATCGTGCACCCTCGCGTGGTTGAATGCATGAATGATGAGCGGGCAGCGCTTCGGGATGGCGGAGCTGAGGTTTGCGTGTTCGATGTGCCGTTGCTCTTTGAAGCGGGCTTGGAGGAGCTTGTTGACGAAGTTTGGGTTGTCTGGGTACCTCGTGATCTGCAAGTTCTGCGAGTTCTTGCGCGGGACAAGCTGAGCCAGGGTGAGGTGGAAGCCCGTATAGCTGCCCAAGCGTCGCTAGATGATAAGTGTTTACGAGCCGATGTGCTTATCGATAACTCCGGAAATGAGCTGGAAACGAAACGCCAGCTTGAAGAAGCCTGGAAAAGATTACTAGCGAAGCAAAAGTTGAGTTAATCATAATAGCTGATGCCTTGTAAATACACTTAACTAAGTACTGCACCTAATCGAAATGAGGATATGTGATGGGTAAAAAGAAAATGAAGACTGGGACGAAGATCAGAAGAACTATTGTATTTATCTTTCTGATCTTCTTAGCGGGTTATAGTATGTTGCAACTTCCAATATTGGAGAAGGTTATTTATCCATATCCACATCGGGCCATTATAGAAAAATATTCCGCGCAGTACGGAGTTGATCCTATGCTTGTTGTTGCTGTGATCCGGGAAGAAAGTAAATTTCTTCCACAGTCCGAATCCCACAAGGGTGCAAAAGGTCTGATGCAGTTGATGCCCACCACAGCACGTGCGATCGCGCAAAGCCTTGGAGATAAAACATATAGTGACGATGATTTGTCCATTCCAGAGAAGAATATTCAATATGGAACCTGGTATCTAGCTAGTTTAGAAAAAGAGTTTTCCCAAAATACCCCATTAGTGATTGCTGCCTACAACGGTGGAAGAGGTCGCGTGCAAGAATGGATTAAAGAGGGGCAAATCGACCCTGAAAATGTCATTCAACAAGATATCCCGTTTAAGGAAACGCGGGATTATGT
>DATMYU010000306.1:0-3293 GCA_035560775.1 Desulfosporosinus sp. | reverse complement strand
ACTTAGAAAAGCTCCCTATTGCTATAGCTGTAAAAATAAATGGTACTGCTAAACCCAGTGAATACATAATCAGTAGAAGTATTCCTTGACCTAAGGTGTCCATACTTCCGGCGTAAATCAGTATAGACGATAATATCGGGCCTATACACGGTGTCCAACCGGTTGCAAATGCCATGCCTAGGAAGATCGGACCAATATTATTTTTATCGGTTCCAAAAGGCAGCAGCCTTTTTTCAGAATACAGCAGCTTTATTCTAAATACTCCAGTTATATGAAGTCCAAATATTATTATGAGCAATCCGCTGATTCTCCTAAACATATTTAAGTTCGCATTAAATAGCTTTCCGATAGCACTCACGGAGATACCCATAATGATAAAAATAATACTGAAACCAATAACAAATCTGATAGATCTATATAAAAGTCTCCGTTTCTCTGCATTTGTATTTATATCGGATATTGTAGTCCCTGCTAGATAGCTTATATAAGCAGGAATAAGAGATAAGATGCAAGGCGATAAAAAGGATAAGAAACCTGCCGAAAATGCCAGTAGAAAAGATATGTTTTCCAAGTGTTGTTTACCCCACGCTTCCTGTTAATATAGAAAAGGCTGCACACCGCTTAAGCAGCATGTAGCCTCTAGTTTTTCTAGTCAGACACATATACTATTCATAGTATATTAAACATAAACAATATATTATACTTGGTTTCTATAATTTCAACATATCCTGTTGCCTTTGTCAAGAGTAAATGGCAACCTATCCAAAAGTGATTGAAACTCAGTAATTTCATTGGTTTTTGCCAACCGATTTTTGGGTAATCACCACACCTTCTTTGTGGATTAAAGCCGCTAACCAATGAACTGGTTTCCCTCCGGTTTTCTTTGCACTCTCATGTGTCGGGATGTTCAATAACCTTTATCATATTGGTCAATTTCAGGCTGGGGTAAAGCATATCAAAAACGCCAAATACATTGTGACGAATATCGATGAAAATGATGTGATCAATGGTGGGGAAAAAAAGCTTGCCGAGGCGGTGATCGAAACCGAAAAGAGGTACTCTCCCAATGTGATTTTTGTATTGACATCCTGTGCTTCAGGCATAATCGGGGATGATGTCGATGCAGTCGTGGGAAATGTTCAAAAAGAAGTCAAAGCTACAGTTGTACCCATCCACTGCGAGGGTTTTAAATCAAAGTTACCGGCAACAGGATTTGAAGCGGCATTTAATGCGATAAAACACTATATCCTTAAAGATATCAGACCTCCCCGAGAGGAAGGGCTAATAAACCTTTTTGCACCAACATCTGTGGGAATTGCCGATCAGAAGGAAATAAAAAGGCTTCTGGAACATCTTGGACTGCATGTGAATTATGTTCCTTTTTATTCGAATGTGGAAAAAATTAAAACTATTCCGGCTGCTATCGCTTCTGCCTCGATATGTGAGGTGTTCGCCGATGAGTTTATGCAATGGCTTAATACAGAATATGATATACCTTATGCCATCACCTGCATGCCGCTAGGTGTGAAAAATACCGATCAATGGCTGCGTGGTATTGCCAAGCTCGTTGGCAAGGTCGAACAAGTTGAGGAATACATTGAACGGGAACATCAAAGAATTCTTCCTCAAATTGAAGAAGTGCGCGGCATATTGCAAGGAAAACGGGCGGTTGTTTCGGCAGGTACGGCCCGAGGTTTCGCTGCCACAGCGCTGATTGAGGATTATGGCTTGGAGTTGATCGGTCTAAGGGTTCGGAATCTTGAGGAAGCTGTTGAGGAAAGGGTTGGAAAACTTGTTGACATTCATGGGGAGGACTTTTTCTTCGATATTTCCTTTGGACAGACTCATGAACAGGTGAATTATGTGAGAAAACTGAATCCTGACATTTTTATCGGTAATAATGCGCAGATCGCCAAACTTGGCATACCGACCGAGCACGTACTGGATCCAATCAGGCCCACTATGGGGTATGATGGAATTCTCTATATTGGGAGAAAATTAGCAAATGCTATTCAGAATCCGGGATTTATAAAGAAAACAGCCCAGCATGCCGAACTTCCTTATCAAGAAGGATGGTACAGCGAGAATCCCTTTAAATATCATACAAATTAGGAGGGGAATAGTGTGGCTCATATCATTCAAAATCCCCGCTCGTCTTGTGCTCTGGGGGGAGCAGTTTCAACCGTTTCAAGTATTTATCGGGCTGTATCCATCTATCATGCCGGTCCAGGATGTGTGATTCAGTCCAACGCAGGGGTGGGTAAAACAATCAATGCGAACTATCTGTTTGGCAATATACCAAATTCCAACATGTATGAAAGAGAGATTATTTTCGGAGGGATTGACCGATTAAAGGAAACGATTGACGGAGCGCTGGAAGTAATGGATGGGGATGAGTATTTTGTGCTGACAGGCTGCTCGCCGGATATCATTGGAGACGATGCTGCAGGACTTGTCGAGGAATACAGAAGTAAGGGCATACCCATTGTCCACATTGAAACATCCGGTTTTAAAGGGGATACAATGAAAGGGTATGAATCCGTCTTAAACATATTTCCCGACAAGCTTGCAGGGGAGAGGACCCGAACAAAGTCAACTCAGTGAATTTATTTGGCACAGTTCCAGCCCAAGAGCTATTTTGGTCTGGCAATACTGAAGAAATCATTAGAATTCTGAATAAACTTGGGATTAAAGTAAACTCATTCTTTTCCCCGTTTCAAGGCATTAAGGAAATAAAAAATTCCTCCAATGCTGCCCTAAATATTAATCTTTCCCCTTGGCTATGTAAGGAAACGGAAAAAATCTATCAGGATAAATTTAACATGGATACGTATCATTTTAATGGACTGCCTATTGGACCGATGGCGACTACTACATTTGTCAAGGGCGTAGCTGAAAAGCTTGATCTCGACAGGAAGCTTGTTGAAAAAGTGATTTCAGAAGAAGAACGATATGTTTATGGTTATTATAGCGGCCTTTATATGTATATAAGAAAGTACCGGTTTGCCATTGTGGGAGATACAAATACTGTGCTTGGTATTACTCGTTTTCTGGTCAATGATTATAGCCAGATAGCCGTGGCGGCTATCATCACAGATGAAGTGCCCGACAGTGATAAACCAGCAATTGAGTCAGCTTTTAAGGATTTGGAATATCCTCAGTCCCTTAATGTGTTTTACGAGCAAGACTTATGGAAAATAAAGCGAATATTAAAGGAACAGGACATTCAGATTATTTTCGGCAGCCACTTTGAACGTGAAATAGCGGATGAATTATTGCATACTATATATTTC
>DATMYU010000305.1:0-5870 GCA_035560775.1 Desulfosporosinus sp. | reverse complement strand
ATGATAGGTATAAAAAAACACTTGACTTCCTAGTACGGACATTTTACAATTAAGTCAATAATATATCAGTAATGCGATGATGGAAATGTCCAATGCTAAGGTTCTTAAGAGAATCGACGGTCGGTGCGAGTCGATGAATCAGGTATAGGATTCCATTCCGGAGTGTCCGATGATGAGTCGTGACGGGTACCGCCCGATACAGCGAGTTAAAGAGTTGACTATTATGGATGGCAGCAAGGGAAATTCTCTCGTCCCTTTTTTGGATGGGTTTTTTTTATTTAGGCGTACTTGATGTTGTAATGGTCGAAACTGGGTGGCACCGCGGAAATTCCCGCCCCAAGAGATTGGGGTGGGTTTTGTATTTTTATGGCTAAAGAGGGTGGCAAAGGAGCTGATTCTGGCACAGGTGTGAAATAATAGATTTATCATGGGCGAGGAAGTCCCCAACAACATGATGGAGGGATTACAGTCAACTGCCACTACCCTAAAGGGATAGTGGCTTGTAACTAACCAGTAGTACGAACGCTTTTATGCTCCTACCTTTTAGCACCTATTCAGGCGTGTTGTTACATTCTAGGATGGTTGACAACATCCTAACTAATTAAGAAACATGCTTAACTAGCTCTGCATAGACGTACTATACTTCCGAAACATGCAGTAAAGACTGTTCGTTACCCAATACTTTTTACCGAGAACAGGTTTGTGTTCTCGAACTCCCTAAGTATTCTTATTTCAAAGACCTTGGAGAGTGCCTTACGAATGCTGAAAGCATCCCAACAGTTATCTCTCGACTGCCTAAATATATCGTAAAATTTTACAAAACGAAAGGAGGTTGGCGATTCCTCCACTATGCCTTTAGGCGTAGTGGTTTCCTCGCCAAACGCACTATGAAAATTCTTGTTAGCGATAAAGTTTCGGATGAAGGGGTAAAGATCTTAAAACAAACACATGAAGTAGATGTCCGACATGGCTTGTCTCAGGAAGACCTGATAGCGATTATTCCGCAGTATGATGCCTTAGTTGTTCGCAGTGAGACGAAAGTTAGGAGGGCAGTAATTGAGGCGGCAACCAATCTCAAGGTAATTGGACGAGCAGGGGTCGGTGTGGATAACATTGATATCCAGGCGGCTACTGAAAAAGGAATTATGGTCATTAATGCACCAGATGGAAACACCATCGCTGCAGCAGAGCTCACCATGGCAATGATGCTCGCTTTAGCACGGAATGTCCCGCAAGCACACCGTTCTATGAATGAAGGGAAATGGGAGCGCAGCAAATTTATGGGCGCCGAAATGCGGGGTAAAACGTTAGGGGTTATCGGACTGGGACGTATAGGCACTGGAGTCGTGCAAAGGGCTCTCGCTTTCGAAATGAAAGTTTTGGCATTTGATCCGTTTATTACTGAGGGAAAGGCTTTAGATTTAGGAATCGAGTTGGCGGAGTTGGATCAGATTTACGCTCAGTCAGACTTTATTACCCTTCATACCCCCCTTACGCCAGAAACAAAGCATATTATTAATGACGAAGCTTTCGCTAAAATGAAGAAAGGCGTTCGTATTGTGCAATGTGCTAGGGGTGGATTGATTGACGAGGGAGCATTGCTTAAGGCTATTCAAGTGGGAATTGTGGCCGGGGCTGCGGTAGATGTTTTCGAGAAGGAACCAGTTGGTCTCGATAATCCACTTTTGAACTTGGAAAATGTTATTGTTACACCACATCTTGGGGCTTCAACCAAAGAGGCTCAGGTGGGTGTTGCGGTTGACGTAGCTGCAGGGGTTTTGGCGGCCTTAAAGGGTGAGCCGGTATCCACTGCTGTCAACATGCCGCCTGTTCCTCAGAGTGTCATGCAGTTTATCAAACCTTATTTTCAACTGGTAGAAAAAATGGGCACGTTATCTGCTTACTTGGCAGAGGGGCGGATTCAGACGGTTGAAGTAGAGTACAAAGGGGCAATTGGTGAGGTTGACAGTAAAATGCTGACCATTGCAACCTTAAAAGGGATTCTAAACCCTATTCTTCAAGAATCTGTAAACTATATTAATGCCCCAACAGTGGCAAAATCTCGGGGCATTAAAGTTCGAGAAGTTAAAAGCGAAGAAACTGAGCTTTTTGCGAATCTCATCAGTGTACGTGTTCGAACAGATAAAGGGGAATATCGAGTGGGTGGTACGCTCTTTGCGCGTGAGGGTCGAATTGTCATGATTGACGGGTACCGTGTAGATGTCACTCCAAAAGGATGGCTGCTAATTGTGCCTCACAACGATCATCCTGGTATTGTTGGTGCTGTGGGGAGTTTGTTGGGAGAAAAGAATATTAATATAATGAGCATGCAGGTCGTAAAGACGGATCAGGCAGGTAAAAATATTATGTATTTAGAGGTTGAATCCGAAATTAGTAATGACACATTGTTAAAAATTAAGGCGTCGAATGGAATACACGGTGCGAAACTGGTGAATTTCAATGGTGAATGAAGCGCAGGCACTCAAGACTCCGATTGATGTCATAACAGAAGAGCGAAAATCGTCTCTGACGCGTTTTATTTTGGTGCGTCACGGGGAAACCATCTGGAACTTCGAAGGAAGATACCAAGGCCAGATTGATACGCCACTTAGCCCGGCGGGAATCAAGCAAGGGAAGCTAGTGGCAGAAGCCCTAAAAAATGTTCCGATCGATGTGGCATATGCCAGTCCCTTGTCGCGATCCCATGATACAGCCATGATGTGCGCGAATTTTCATGGGTTAGAAGTCACTAAAGATGAACGTTTACTGGAAATTAACCATGGGAAATGGGAGGGTCTTTTTGCATCGGAAATTGAAGGATTGTACCCAGATCTTTTAGAACGTTGGAGGACGACAGTCGTTGATTGTCAGATGCCGGATGGGGAATGCATTGAGGACGTTCGGAAGCGGGCTATGGAAGCTTTTAATGAATACGCCGAAAAACATAAAGGACAAACCGTTTTGGTTGTTGCGCATGATGCGGTTAATAAAGCCGTACTATGCGATATTCTGGATATGGAACAGAGCCATTTTTGGCAAATGAAACAAGATAACACGTGTATCAATGTTTTGGAATACGACTGCGGAAAATGGCGCTTAGTTCTCATGAATTCAACAGTTCATCTTGGTTTTCTGTTTAGCGGGGTTGAGCAGAAGGGGTTATAATTTAGTTGCACTTATACCACCCGAATTATGCCACCCAAAACTTATACTTCCTGTAAAAGTATAAGAAAGAAGTTCCTCATCCAAAGGTGGATGGGGGACTTCTTTTTCATTGTGATTGTTCTAAAAAGAGGATATACTATGAAAAATTGCAGAGGTGAAATTGATTGGCTTTATTATTTGGAACTGCTGGAGTTCCACTTTCCTCAACGGAGAGATCCAGTGAAAGTGGGGTACGCCGTATTCGCGAGTTGAATCTCGGTGCCTTAGAATTAGAATTTGTCCAGGGAGTGCGAATGGGGGAAGAGAAAGCCAGAAAAGTAGGTGCTGTTGCGAAAGAACTCAATATTGCGTTGAGTTGTCATGCCCCTTATTATATTAATCTTAATTCTCGGGAGCCAGAGAAAATTAAAGCAAGTCGGGAGCGAATAATTCATACCGCCCGCATCTCGCAAATCCTTGGTGTGCGGAGTGTTATTTTTCATCCGGCTTTCAATCATGATGATTCGTCAGAGGTGGTCTTAGCGCGAGTGGTTAGAGAACTCTCAATTGTAAGGGAAACCCTCGATGCAGAAGGAAATGGGGTCATTCTTCGTCCAGAAACGACAGGAAAAGGGTCTCAGTTTGGCGATCTGGCGGAAACGATTCGGATTGCCCAAGAGGTACCAGGAGTATTGCCGTGTATTGACTTTAGCCATCTGCATGCACGGAGCAACGGCCGGTATAATACATACGATGAATTTTGTGCGATACTGGATGAAACCTCCAAAGCGCTGGGTGATCGCTGGTCAAAAAATGTACATTTCCATATTTCGGGGATCGAATATGGGTTGAAGGGTGAGAAAAGACACCTTGTCCTCAAGGAATCCGATTTGAGGTATGAAGAATTAATAACAGCCTGTCATGTGTTCGGGGTGGAAGGGCTGGTTATTTGCGAAAGTCCGAACCTAGAAGAAGATGCCCTGCTTTTACAACGGACGTATCAGGCTATTTATCAAACTAATTAAATAAAGTGACAAGAAAACCACGACACTGTTTACGGTATGTCGCGGTTTTTTCGTACCTAAACAGAAAGTATAAGTTTTGTGCGGTATAATTCGGGTGGTATAAGTGCAACTAAGGCGGCCGCCGGCGCCAGCCAAGTTTTCTTCGCATGGAAAGTCATTTGATGTTCACACTAGAATGAGGAGAAATGTCGAATGTGTATACTTTGTAAGAAGTTGTTCAAGGGGTAAATCCGGATGATTTTCACGTACGTTCTTTACGGGAACGGCTAAAAAATGTTGGCGATCTGAGTACAGTTATGACTTAGACTAACGATTTTTTATCTATCCTACACTATTTCACTTGAAATAGGTATATTCGACATTGTTCTACGCAGGAGAAGCGTCCTTTTGTCCAGAAAAGGTGGGCAAAGGAGGACGTATGTATGGGGATAGAACAGGAAAAGCAAGTTCGAGCGGCATTCCGAACGATTAAGGGTGTTGGAAGCCAACATTTGCGTCAGCTGATTGCCTACTTCGGAAGTGCAGTAAAAGCATGGGAGGCTCCGTCAAGTAACTATTCTCAAGTCCCAAATCAGGGGGAGTGGATTGGGGAAATTTTAAAGAGAAGAAATAGCATTGACCCTAGAGAGATCGGAGAGTGTTTGAGTAGACAGGGGATCAGGATGATCACGTCGCGTGAACCTGATTATCCCCCTTTACTAGCTGAGCTAGCGGATGCACCTCCTATCCTCTATTATCGTGGGCATCTTCGAAGAGATGAGGAGGTGTTAGCATTTGTAGGCTCACGTCAAGCGACTGCTTATGGAAAATCTGCGGCACGCCTGTTGGCGCGCGACGCTTCAGCTAAAGGAATTATCATTACCAGCGGTTTGGCTCGAGGGATTGATACTGCAGCCCATCAAGGTGCTCTCGACAGCAGGGGGATAACTTGGGCTTTTCTCGGATGTGGTCTTGACCGAGTTTATCCTCTAGAAAACCGGCGCTTAGCAGAAGATATTATAGAGAATGGCGCATTAATTAGCGAATTTCCGCCCGGTGCTCCACCGAGGGCTGCACATTTTCCAGCGCGTAATCGCTTGATTAGTGGATGTTCCCGTGGGGTTGTGGTCGTGGAAGCAGCGGAAAGAAGTGGAGCTTTAATCACGGCCGATTTCGCTTTGGAACAAGGAAGAGAAGTATTTGCTGTTCCAGGGCCAATCTTTAGTCCTGTAAGCCGGGGTCCGCATCATCTAATACGCCAAGGTGCGAAAATTGTAGAAGGGATCGAGGACATTTGTAATGAGCTGCCTTCATGGTCCAAACATGCGAGCCAAGTCTCGTTTAACAGAGAACTCTCGCCCAAAGAAACGAAACATTGCGACGGAATAGATTATGTGTCGATTCTTCAGCAGTTAAGCGATGTTCCTCTTCATATTGATCAAATTACAATTCACTCGAGTCTGCCGGTAGCCAGTATTTCACTGGCCTTATTAGAGCTACAGTTAGGCGGAAAAGTCACACAATTGCCAGGACAATATTATGTATTAGCTCGAGAGTGCTAGACATACTATGAAAAAGGCGTTAAGATAGGGCTTAGTTTTACCAACGTTAACCTAAGTGCTTAGAATAATCCAATTTGGATATAGATGTATTAATAGAAACTGAAATTGGGATAACTTTAATTATGGCTATCTAGGTATTTAATTATTCGAAAAGGGTTAA
>DATMYU010000304.1:0-7748 GCA_035560775.1 Desulfosporosinus sp. | reverse complement strand
TACTTCCTGTCCATCAGGAAACATTAGCCTTAGTCTTAATTCGTCTTTGATGCTCGGGTTTTGTTCTATGAAGATTACCAACTGTTTGGGTATATAGAATACCGTTTCTTCCTGGTCTCCTTCATATTTGGCTATTTCTTTAGCTTTGCTGATTCCGTATTCAAGCATTCTGATGACCATGCTGTCATCGTTTAGGGTCTGTATTTCTATGTGATAATGATCAGATTTGTTATCTGCATCGCTGAGTTTCAGAAACAAGTCTCCTCTTAGTATATTGTGGGCATCGTCAACGAATTCATTGCTTGAGAAACTCACTTCGGTTGCTTCTTCTGCATAGTTTTCTTTGAATAGGCTGTTTAACATGTTTATCAGTACTTTGCTAGATACTGTGAACAGGGATTTCAGTATTTCGTCCAGCTTTACCCGTTCCGAGCTAGCCTGATTTTTGGGCATGTTATTCACCTACCTTCTGTAAATATTATACTATAGGCTACTATCTATGACTACTCTTTAAGTTACAAAGGCGGAGGACGTGCCTTGCAATGTAACTCAACTTGATACGTGATGTCAAATTCATGAATCCCTGTACCTGGACCCTACGCGGAACGGCAAAAAATGATAGCCCGTTACATGTCAGGCTGATCATTTACCATCTTACCTTTAGACCAAACGGTGGTCCCATTCGCATGATATTTGATCGTATACCAGTCAATCACTTCCAATTTCTTTTCTTTAACGCCATTAGGATGAATCAGGTCACATTTTTCATTTTCCATTTCTTATTTTCCTCCTAGTCTGATACTCATTAATAATATATTTTTCACTCATTATTCCCGATTATGCCCATTGCAAAAGCAGCGGCACTAGTTTCTATAGCCTAAATAATCTAAAACAAATGATCGAATACTATATTGGTGTTCCCAATGGAGCAGGTGCAAATTTTAGTTGTTGAGGCGATAATTATGCTTGAGGTTTGTTTATTGGGCACAGGCGGTATGATGCCCCTGCCACACAGATGGCTGTCATCCCTTCTGCTAAGGTATCATGGCAGATTGATTCTGATCGATTGTGGCGAAGGAACGCAAATCCCGTTGAAAATGACTGGCTGGGGTTTCAAAACTATCGACGCTATTCTATTTACCCATTATCACGCAGATCATGTAGGCGGACTACCCGGCCTGCTGCTGACAATCGGTAATTCTGGAAGAGAAGAACCGCTAAGTTTGATGGGGCCTCCAGGTCTAAAAAAGGTGATTGAGGGTTTGACAGTTATTTCACCTGAATTACCGTATGAGTTGAGATTAGTCGAGCTATCCGATATTGAAAATACCAAAACACGCATGGGTAATATCGAGATCAAGAGTCTACCCGTTGATCATTCTCTTCCTTGTCTATCCTATAGTATTGAACTTCAAAGGGCCGGCAAATTTGATGTTGAGCGTGCTAAGGAACTAGGCATTCCTATAAACTACTGGAATAGTCTTCAGCAAGGTGTGATCATTACACTTGAAGGTAAGACAGTTAGCCCAGAAATGGTACTTGGTAAAACAAGGAAAGGGATAAAAATAAGCTATTGCACTGACACAAGACCGACGGAAGGTTTAGTCGAGTTTATCAAAGACTCTGACCTCTTGATTTGTGAAGGAATGTATGGCGATGAGGATAACCTGCAGAAAGCTGTACAGAAAAAGCATATGATGTTTTCTGAAGCAGGATTACTCGCCAAACAAGGAAGGGTAAACGAACTCTGGCTCACTCATTATAGCCCGTCCCTAAGAGAACCAGATGAATATATTGAGAATGTAAGAACACTTTTTACAAATGCTATAGCAGGAAGAGATATGCTTACGAAGACAATCAAGTTTGCAGATTAATATCAAGAACAGCTTAACACTCTCGTGAGAAATCAGTTGCTTTTTGGTTAGTAATCACGCCATTTCTCATTGAAAACAACTAGCATAGCATAAAGCAGCTAACCCCAGTGAGATAGCTGCTTTTCACGATGTTCACCTGATTTAACAGAATAACTTAGGAGGGATTAATATGATCGGCAAAGAAAAAAATGTACTATGTGGCCGCGTGACTACCGAAGGCGATGAATTATTTTACGAGGTGCGCGGTCAGGGTCAACCACTGCTGATGATCGCTCCCGGTGGGGGGATGGGCTCTAAAACGCATTTTCGAATTATCACTCCCTCATTCTCTCCTGCATAGCTTTGATTAAAAACAGTAAGCAGCTAGCTATTAACGCCTGCTTACTTTTTTCTTGTTGAAAAAGCGGACGTACCGAATTTACAAAAACGCAAGATATTATCGTGCTGAGATATCTGTCGAATTTACAACTCTATTACAATGTTGGCTTAAGGGGCATGTTAAGATAGGAGTTGAGGTGATTTTATGGCCCACATTCTCATCGTTGAGGATGAAAAATCTATCAATGATCTGATTGCTATGAATCTTGAGTTAGTAGGACATACCAGCCAACAGGCCTACGCAGGCCATGAAGCGCTGGAATACTTAACGCAGAACGCGTATTCACTCATCATCCTGGACATCATGCTACCTGAAATAGATGGTTTCACCCTGATGCAATCGGTTTCTGAAAACACGCCGGTTATTTTCCTCACTGCCATGGGCAATCTAGCGGATAGAGTCAAAGGGCTTAAGTTGGGTGCCGACGATTATATCGTCAAACCCTTTGAAACGATTGAACTGCTGGCCCGTATCGAAGCCGTGCTGCGCCGTACCCATCGCTCCATGAATAGTTTTTCTCTGGATAATACGGTTATCAATCTGGAAAGCAGGGTAGTTTCTGTGAACGGCAGCGAAATTGAGATGACCCTGCGAGAATTCGAATTATTGGAAATCCTCATTAAGAACAAAAATATAGCACTATCTCGCGAAAAGCTACTTAAACTAGCCTGGAATTATGACTACTTTGGGGAAACCCGAACCGTGGACGTGCACATTCAAAAACTGCGTAAGAAGCTTAATTGGGAAGACAGAATCAAGACTGTCTATAAATTAGGGTATCGCCTGGAGGTAGATTCGTGAAATTTTGGCAAAAAACGTTTTTAGGAATTTTAGCGGTCTTCATCTTAGCCATTAATATCTGTCTCTATCTGACCTCCAATTATAGCTTCTCTCTCAACATGAAGAGCGATACTGACCGAGCATTAGGAGAGTATCAATTTATTTCAAATGGTATTTATGAGACCATGAACAGTATTTACTACCGTGAACAAGCCCAGCCAACGCCCTCTTCCATACAAAGCCTCATGCGCTCCTATGCAGACTACTATAAACAGCAAAACGTCTTCTTTGAACTAAAGCAGTCCAATCAACGATTGTTTACCAATATCCCCTCTAAGGCCAAATCCGATAGCACTGGAGACCTTACCAAGAATACCTATACAATTAAAGTGCTGAACAGAGACGGAGTCCACTTCCTGTATATCGTCGGCAGCATCGGCGGACAATACAAAGATTATACGCTTACCTACGTACGCGACCTATCTGAGCTGTATAATAATCACTCCCAGCTCACCCGCTATTTGATCAGCATTAGTGCCTTGGTCGAAATAATCCTGACCTTGGTATTGTTGCTCCTACTAAGGAGGCTTACCCTTCCTATCAGAATCATGCAAAAGGCTACCCATAAAATAGCCGGCGGAGTCTACGACGAACGAATCTATATACCCGGCAAGGATGAATTTCATGAGCTAGCCGAGAACTTTAATCAAATGACTTCGAGCATTCAAGAGAAGATTAATGAGCTTGACAAAAATGCCCAGGATAAACAACGTCTGATCGATAATCTGGCCCATGAGTTAAGAACACCGCTTACTGCCATTCGAGGGTATGCCGAATATCTGCAAAGTGCCAAGACCACTGAGCCCAATCGCATAAAAGCAGCTGATTATATTATCAGTGAAATTGACCGCATGAAGAATCTGGCCTTTAAGTTGCTGGATTTAGCCCTTGTCCGCAACAGCAAGTTGGATCTTCAGGAGCTCAGCCCTTGGGAATTGCTGAACCAAGTTAAAGTCGCTTCGGAATCCAAATTAAAAGAGAAAAGCCAAACCTTAATCATCGATTCCAGCTTAAATAAATTAAGGGGAGACTCTATTCTTCTACAGTCCTTGCTTCTGAACCTGATCGACAATGCAGCGAAGGCTTCACCCGAGAACTCTACCCTTAGGCTCTTAGCTTATTTTGATTCCTTCCCCATCCTTGAAGTCAGGGATTCAGGCTGTGGCATGGACGCAGAACAGGCCTCGTTGGTCTGCGAACCCTTTTATAGAGTGGACCAAGCTCGTTCACGCAGCTCAGGAGGTGTGGGGCTGGGATTATCGCTTTGCCGTGAGATTGCCCAGCTTCATGGCGGAGAACTGAGAATCAGCTCTTATCCCGGAAAAGGAACCACAGTGCAGATAGTATTTACGACTTCATTACAACTCGCTGAAAACTCCCTGATGCATGAGGATGTATGATTGGTATGTAGCTACAAACTATTAAAAAGGAGTTTTGAAGATGTTTAAGTTGATACCACAAGTCAAAAAGGTCTGGATCTATGGTGCAGCAGCCGGGATTATTATCGCCAGCAGTTCCACAATGGCCTACGCTCTCAATAACAACATACCGGAAAATGCCTCCGCAAGCGTCGTTTCCTCTGCTAACGTCCCCAAAGAGAATAACCAAACTCCAGCTTCCAACCTAAAAATCACAGCCGAATACAACGTTGTTGATCAATCCAAGCTTACTCCTGATTTAGAACATACCAAAGCACTGCTTACAGATAAGTTAAGCGTAAGCGGCAACAAAGACATCACCCCAGAGCAGATTGAGGAAAAATCCAAACTCTATCTTGCCAATACGATTCCCGGTGATAAAGATATTTCAGCAGAGCAAGCTGCTGCATATGCTGCAACAATCTTAAAAAAGGCTTATGGAGTGAACTTTACAGGTTATACAGCTGATACAAGCTTTTCTAGAAGCACTGTTCCCAACTCAGATAACTGGACAGTCATCTTCCACGCTCCCAACGAAGACAAAAGTTCCAAAAGATATCTTGCCTCTGTAAATTCTGTGAACGGATCAATGCTTAATGCCAGTTTATACGATTTTACTAATTCTGAAGTTGACAGTAAAGATGTGCAAGATCCCGAGTGGCTGAAAACGGCCGAAGCAGATATTGCCAAATTAATGCCGGAAAATGTCTCCATAACCAGCAGCAAAGTCGTTGCAGCAACCTCGTTAATCGGCGTCATGGTTGTTAGCGAATTATCCGACGGTTCGGCCTGTGCAGTCCGTTTGTCGGGTGAAAACAAAGCAGCCGTAGCCTATCAATACTTCCCGAATGGCTATGACGGAAGTTGGGATTATCACCCGGTAACAGCTAATAGTGTCGGATAATTGCCGTCAAGTGAAATTTGCGCTTTTAATGGCCAAGCATGGACTCGTATTCAGGCCTTAACTTTTAGACGCCACCGTCAGTGAACGGTGGCTTCAGTTCAATCTCCTATAAAAGCCTGTCCAAGAAACGAATACGTATTCGTTTCTTGGACAGGCTTTGGTAATGTATAAACAAAAACAATTAAGAGTGTCCCCTATTCCATCATCACTGGTAGTACTTCATCATCTATTTGCTTCTTTTCCTTTAGCAAAAGGGTTGGAAGAATGATTATAATCGTTAAAATAGAAATAACCAGCATTGTATCATTCAGTGATTGAAGCAGCGATTGTTTCTGTATCATCCCATAAAGCAAGCTTATTGCGCCACCTTGGGCATCAGTTTGCGATGCTCCTCCTTGCATCAGAATTCCCTGTAGCATTTTAAACAAGTCCATACTGTTTGGGTTAAAGGCATTTACCTGATCTGATAAATGTGCATAATTCAGGATATTCCTGTGCTGCATGACACTTGTTATCACTGTAACACCCACGGAAGTGCCAATCTGCTTAACAGTACTAAGCAAGGCCGAAGCATTTGTCAGCTCTTCTTTGAGGACTGCATTAAACCCGGCAAACTGGACCGGCACTATCAAGAAGCCTACGCCCAAACCCCTTAACATTAACAGCAGCGTAATAGTCAAATTCGAGGTGTCCAGTGTTATTCTGGACATACTGTAACTGTTGAATGCAAGAAGAAGTAAAGCTAAAACCGCAAAGGTTCTCACTCCCACCTTTTTACTGAGCTTTGAAGCGATGATCATCGAAACAGCAGTTGCAATGGCTTCCGGAAAGAGCACTATACCTGTTTGAAAGGGTGTTAGCCCTTTAAGCTGTTGAAGAAAGATTGGCACAAGAAATACTCCTCCGAAAAGAGCTAGTATCCCGATATTCAAGATTATATTACTCATGCAAAACGTATAATTTTTAAATAGCCTTAAATTAAGCATCGGTTCAGGTATCATCAGTTCATTGACAATAAAGATTATCAGACTATATCCACCAACAATCATTAGCACGACATTCTTCAAATCTCCCCAGTCGACATTACCTTTACCCAACACATATAGGATACATCCCATACCGATAGCTGCTGAAAGAAATCCTAGCAAATCAAAGTGCATTGAAGGCTTATGTGCTGTTTCTCTAAGGAGTTTAATAGCAGATATGATACCCACTAGTCCGATCGGGATATTAATTAGGAAAACAAGTCTCCAGTCAAAGTTTTGAACAATGTAACCACCCAAAGTCGGTCCGAGTGCTGGGGCGACCATACTGGTAATTCCAATGATGGCAATGGCCGAGCCCCTCTCCGTTTCCTCAAACGTGTTCATTAAAAACGCCATGCTGACCGGTATGATAATCCCTCCGCCGAGTCCTTGTATAATCCTGGAAATGATAATTGAAGCGATATTCCAGGATACCCCACAAAGGAAAGAGCCCAACGTAAATAGAGACAGAGCTATGATAAATATTTTTTTTATACCAAACCTATCCGTTAGATAGGCTGATACCGGCATAGTTATCCCTAATGTCAATGTGTAGGCACTGATGACCCATTGAATCTGGTCAAGAGTTACGTTGAAGGTCAACATCATCTTTGATATGGCTATATTTACAATGCTCATATCCAGGTTTACCATAAAAAGTGCAATAGCGATTATCAGTAAGGCAATCCATTTATAGGCTGTCTTCTGTTTTTTTTCCATAGATACCACCTACTTTACATGGATTTTCACAACAGCATTTGTCCCTGGCAAGAAATTTACGTCGGTTTTTTCAAATGCAATGGATACAGGTACTGTTTGAACAACCTTTGTAAAGGTTCCACTGGACGATGGAAGAAGAGAAAATGCTGAATTGGAAGCCTGACCAATGAATTCAACGTTACCTTTAATAGTCTTTCCCTTAAACTGGTCAATACTGATATCAACCAGTTCTCCTGGTTTTATCTTTCCGAGCTTGGTTTCTTCAATATTAGCACTGATATAGAGCTGGCTAGGATCAATCATTACCGCAATAGTAGACCCCGCACTGCTGAATTCTCCAACTCTCGCTTGGTTTTTGATAATCAACCCGCTGACAGGTGCTCTGAGCAGAGATGTGTCTACGCTGGAATCTGGGATTCCAATTGCTTCAATACGACCGATAATTTGATCCTTGACTGCAGTATCTCCCTCTTTAACATTGAATTCAACCAACTTTCCTGATATCTGAGGGGTTATCTTCACAAAGTCGCCGGTTACCTTTGCATCTTCAGTAGAGACAAAGTACGAATTATTATACCAGTAATATAG
>DATMYU010000303.1:0-2107 GCA_035560775.1 Desulfosporosinus sp. | reverse complement strand
GATTAAATGAAATTATACTCATCGAACATTATTCCTTCGTCTTTAAGATAATGTTCGATTACATTTACACATTGAGTTCATTTTTTGCAGCCTACCTCATTTTTTCCTGGCTTATGAGAATTCCTTTGCTCAATAAGCTATGTACCTATACAACGTTGACACACTTATATCGTCGGTATCACGAGCCAGACACAGCACTAAAGGATATTATGATGGAAAGCAAAAAGGATTGAATTCAGTACTTATCATGAAAAGCTATAAACAAAGGGACAGCTAGGTCGTTCAATGGAGAAACAACCCAACTGTCCCTTTAAATGTCGGTGGATGAGTCTGTCAGAAGGTTTCATACCAAACGGTGTTTTCAAGATTCTTGCGTAAGGTGATATGTCGATCTGGAGAAAGTGGTGCACTATCGGTATACCCAATCGCTAAAATATTTACTGGTTCATAGTTATCCGGTATTTTAAATTCAGTTCTTATTACTTTAGCATCGAAATAACAGATCCAGCACGTCCCCAGATCTAACTCTGTTGCCTGCAACATCATATGATCTGTAACAATACTAGCATCGATATCAGCGATATCTTTTCCATCATGCGGCCTTTTCCACGAAACACTATGGTCAGCACAGATAATCAGCGCAAGGGGCGCGCCGTAGACCTTTGCACCCTTAGAAAGCTTTTCTAATCCTTCTTGCTCTCTAATGACTAAAATTCTTTGGGGTTGCGTATTTGCCCCAGTAGGAGCAATTCTACCCGCCTCGAGTATAGCAAGCAATTTTTCCTCTTCAACTTTCTTAGGCTGATACTTGCGTACTGAATGGCGTTTTTTGGCTAATTCCAAAAAGTTCATTAAATTCACCCTTTCAAGATTGGTAAAACATTCGGGTCGGCGGCTTCAAGTCCTAAGGCACGGCGCGCGGCATCTAGTAGGCTTGGATAGGGTTGGGCTCCTACCACACGTTCATTGCAAATAAAGAAAGTTGGAGTACCGGTAACCCCGTTTTCTATGGCTGTTTGGGCATTTTCTTGCATACGGGTCTGGGCTGCAATATCGTTGAGGGCAGTCGGTAGGACTTTCGGATCAATTTCCAATTCCTGTAGAAGATCCGATAGGATTTCTCGTTTACCGATGTCCTTGCCTTCGCTAAAATAAGCTTTGAACACAGCATCATGGTAGCCATTTTCCTGGTCAGGGTGATGGAGATGTATGTACTCTCCCACAAGAATGGCTGTGTGAGAGTTAGAAAGCCTATCTTGTGCAACAAACTTGAGACCTAAAGTTGTTCCCATTTGGTTTAGGTTTTCATACATTCCTTGGACTATGTGTGGAGGGAATAATTCATGAATTGATCGTCCTTGTGGTGGAGTGTCCGGATGGATTTCGATATTGAGCCATTCAATGGGTAAGTTAAGCTCACTTCCTAGTCGGTCGGCAAGGACCTTGCCGATATAGCAAAAGGGACAGATATAGTCTGAGTAGATACGTATTGTTTTCATAACTAATCGCCTCCAAAAGATTTGTTATAATTTTATCGATTGTATACGACAAATGCAAATTGCACTTTTTTGTCCCTGTTTTTTAGCCTATTTTGATAATGTACTGCTCAAATTGAAATATGAGCAGCACATTATGCTTATGGTCGCGTTCTAATAAACGTGAATAACATCTTACTACGCTCAAATTAGGATTCCGTCGCAGTGATCGATCTCATGCTGAATGATCTGCGCAGCAAGGCCGGTAAAGTTCTGCTTCTGCTGCTTGAAGTTCCGGTCGAAGAACTTTACCTCAATGGACTGATAACGGGTAGTTTTTCGTACGCCGTCCAGTGACAGGCAGCCCTCCTCAGTTTCATACGGGCCGGCACGCTTTGTGATGACCGGATTGATCATGGGTATGTTCATTGGTCCGACACTGAACGCGATGATGCGCTTATTGACACCGATCATGTCAGCCGCCATGCCGACACACCGATCCGCATTTGCTCGTAACGTATCTAGGAGGTCATCCAACACCGGCATATCCGCCTTGGTTGCCGGAACTGATTTCTGGCTTAAAATAATTATATCTTTACAAATTGGTCTGATCATACTTCTCTCCTTAAGTG
>DATMYU010000302.1:0-7595 GCA_035560775.1 Desulfosporosinus sp. | reverse complement strand
CCCTTTATATTTAAGAATTCCGTTATAAACACCCACGGCTGCTTTTTGTTGAAACTCAGGTGACTCTAAGAGTTTTGCCTCGTCTGGGTTAGTAATGAAGCCAACTTCTACCAGTACCGAAGGCATTGTCGTGTACTTAATAACATAGAAATTTGCATCCTTTACACCACGACTCGGTAAGTTGACAGCCTTTACCAGTTCACCTTGAATGCTAGTCGCCAAGGCCTGAGACTGGGTACTCACTGAACTATCTGAACTGTAATAGGACGTTGTTCCTACTGCAGCAGAATTGCTAAAGGCGTCGTTGTGCAGGCAGATGAAAAGGTCCGCCTTCGCATCGTTGGCTATTTTGGTGCGTGCTTGAAGGTCCGAAAGCTCTGAATACGTACCTGAAGCGGGTGTAATATCTGTGCTCCGCGTCAAGATGACTTTTGCCCCAGCTGAGCGCAGCAGCGTTGCTAAATCGAGTCCAATAGCTAGGTTGTTGGTTTTCTCGTAGGTTCCATTAGCTGCAATTGCTCCTGTATCTGGGCCTCCATGTCCTGGGTCAACAACGATGACTTGTCCTGCTAAAAGATTTGTGGACTGGGCGCTTCCTTCCAGCACAGCCTTAACTTGATCTGTGATAACAGCGGTGCCGCCGATGATTACGATGTTCACGGGACTATCTGTCGCTTTAGAAAGCAAAGAATAGGTTGCACTCGGCAAGCTTGTCCTTTGAGTCATGACGATTCCTGCGCGTTGCTTTGCTGCTAAGGCTCCTGCCGCAAGAGCATCAGGGAAGTTCTCACCAGTGACCATATACTCCGTTTTAGAGAACAGTTCCGTCTGTGCAAATTCATAAACCTCTGCAGCCGTGTCATATCGGTCGTTTCCTGCAATTCGCTGCATATTCTGTAAGCCGATGAGTGTCCCAGGGGATATAACAGCTTCACCACCCACGACAATGGTACTGAGGCTACCTTTTTGTTGCAGGCTCGTTAGCTCCTGCTTAATCACATCAGGCATTTGCTTCGCCTTTGTCAGAAGAATTGGCGTCTCTGTCACACCCGCGTACGCTGAGATTGCGAGTGCATCCGGAAACTGTTCGCCACTCGCCAGAATGACCTGGCCCTTGACTCCTACGCGTTCGGCTACTTTTTGGGATGTTTCATACTGATCATACCCGGCAATACGTTCCGGTTTGTTTAAGCCTGCCCCTTGAATATCTGCTTCAACCTGGGGACTTAAAGCGACTTCTCCACCTAAAAGAATGACCTGCTTCGCGCCCAGTCGTTTAATCTCCGCCAGAACCTTCGCATCAACTCCCCCCGCTGGGGTAAGCAGGATCGGTGCGTCCAACTTATGGGATAGTGGTGCTGCAACCATGGCATCCGGAAAATGATCACAATTCGCTAGTATGACTGAATCCGCATGCTGCGACCATCCTGTCTTAGAAATCTCAATGGCAGTATCAATCTGACGTACCCCAGAAATTCTCGACGTCGCTAAGCCTAAGGGAGAGGCCTGTACCGGATTCTGAATACCCAGACAAAATCCTAAGAATAACACCCCTAAGAAGCCCCATTTAAATTTTGCCACATCATAATCCCTCCTTTAAGGTTTACTTGTATGGTTTCGACATGTTTCTCCGATGTCCTGCCAAGAAGTCATAGGACTTTCGTCCTTATATTTTAGTGAGACCATATCTCCACCGTTTTTACGACATTTTCCGGCAATGCTAGTTCCCCTCCAAAAACCTCTAGCTGTCTTCCTTGCCAAGACTCCAAGAGTGTCTCTAAACTAGCAGGAATGCTTGTTTTAGTGGGAACTAAGACCACCATTGATCCATATAGAGATGCTCGAACTGCTCCGGTTAACGCATCAGGGTAATTTTCCCCGGTAGCGATTGCCAGTTTATTCGTTGTCGGAGGATACGCTTTCAAGACTGCTGCGGCAGTGTCATACGCTGAATATCCACTGATCCGCTTAGGAAAAGGTAGTTGATCCATGACGTTAGGCTCCACCACGGCCACTCCTCCAATCACTAGGGATTGGGTAACATTAAGCTCCTTTAAAGTGGTTTGTGTCTCAGCGGATAAAGTCTGCGCTTCTGTGAGCAAGATCGGCACTCCCTGACGAGCTGCCCAAGCAGAGATAACTAAGGCGTCCTGAAAATAACGCCCGCTGGCTATGACAACTCTTCCTTGGGTGCCAATTTCGCGGGCAATCTCACAAGCTGTTCCTTCCGCTGTATCACCAGCGAGACGTTTTACCTCATAAGTTTGCCGAAGTTCTGATTCTATTGTCGAGGACAAGGCAGCCGTCCCTCCTAAGAGATAGACCGTCTTCGGGGCGAGCCTTTCTATTTCCGCTCGTACTTCCTCCGTGAGACCCGAACTTGGTGAGAGTAAGATGGGGGCCTGGAGTTTATAAGCAAGAGGTGCTCCGACCAGGGCATCTGGGAACTGATTCGCTTGGGCGATAATTACCGTATCCGCACCGGTTGTAAAAGTGGCCTTAGAAATCTGCACTGCCGTCCCCTCCGCTGTGACTCCTGCAAAACGAGAACTTAGCTGCGTACTTGCCTGAGATGTCCCCACCGCATAGATCCCAGCCCTATAGAGACCGAGCCTGGCCTCACCATCGACAATCTCTCCACCTAAGGCAATCCAGCGTGAACCATCCCAGCTATAAACTGTCGCCCCAGAGTCGGCTTTTAGCGATGGGTCGCTTAAGTTTAAGGAGAGCATATTCTGAGGCATGTTGCCCTTCCCCCAGTCGACTTGGATCACTGGGGTTAGAAAGGATGCCCCGTTCGGTAGATCGGCAGGCGTTGGCATCGTTTTTAACGAGACATTAACGGGGTTCTCAAAGGCTTGTGACGGTATTGTTAAGCTTACCTGGGTCGAACCCGCTATTGCTTGAACCTTTCCACTAAACTTATTAATGATCGTTGGAGACGTTGACGTCGTCAGCGTTTGATTTGCATTGGTCACGGCCAATTTCACATCCACAAGCCCATAGCCGTAATCGTTATCCCGTCCCGGAGTACCCAAATCTCGTGTCCCGGCTTCAATAACTTGAATTACTTGGTCTCTAGTCCAATCCAGATGTTGACTCCAGATCAGGGCAGCTTCCCCTGCCACAAAAGGCGCAGCCATGGATGTCCCGCTGTCATAGGCGTAACCTGGTCCATCTGCGCTACTCCACCAATCACTGTAGATAGAATCTCCTGGGGCAGCCAAATCTACCTTCGATCCTGTGGCCGAATAAGCTGCTATATCACTGTTTTTATCAGTTGCCGTTATTGCCAGCACATGCGGATCAGAGGCTGGGTAACTCACGCCAAGGCTTCCTGCCCACTTGGGGTCATAGTTCCCAGCAGCGGCGATCAATAAGCACCCTTTATCATACGCATGGGCAACCGCTTGCCGTAAAATATCTGAACCCGTTTCCGAACCAATGCTCAAATTAATAATCTGAGCCCCGTGATCAGCTGCCCAGACGATTCCTGCTGCTATAGCATCGTCATACCCCTCTCCTATGGAGTTCATAGCTTTGATGGGCATAATCTTCGCCTGATAGGCCACTCCAATAATACCCACACCGTTTCGTTCGGCAGCTGCGATTCCGGCGACATGGGTCCCATGTCCATTGTTATCTTTCGTCGCTCCCTGTGCTTCACTCCCACTGATGGCATTGTATCCAAGGACCAAGTTGTCCTTCAAATCTGGGTGATTAAGGGCTACGCCCGTGTCGACGATGGCAATGGTCACGCCTTGACCGGTTGCCCCCATGTCCCACGCTCCTGGTACATCTCCGCTGATCATTGACCATTGATCCTTTAGAAGGGGATCCAGTGGTTCGGTTGATTCTGGATTGGTTGCAATTGTATGGCGATAGTTTTCCTCGGCGCCTATGATCCCAGGTGTTTGCTTTAGTCTTTCTATAACCTGGGGCAAGTTTTGGTCTCTTTTTAATTCTAAGGTTGCGTAATTGAGGGGTCCCCGGCGTACAATCTCTAATCCCAAGCCTTGGGCTACCTTAGCGACATCCACCCCTGGGGCTAAGGAGACGACGACTTGCAGGGGTTCGGACTGACTAGTCTCTCCTCGGGTAAGCTCAAGTTGCCCGTTCGAGGGTAGGGGAGCTAGGCCTAAATTCAACACCATCAACACCATAACGGTCAATAATACTAGCCCTAATTTGGCTTTGCCTATCTTTCTTCTATTAAGTATCTCTCTCACGTCTCTTTCTATATTAATAGTTGGTATGACTCTATTCGACCTATTCGACAGTTATTGTCACTTTCCTTCATATTCTTTGTAGCAAGTCAGAAAGTGGAAATTAACATTCGTCTGTTACTGGGAGGATTTCGCCTCTTTACAAAGAATATTTAGTCTGAGGAACTATTCCAAGATTGATATGAGTCAATCACACTTTAATATAATAATAAAGAACAGGGGGAAGACTATAAATGAAATTATTCACTAAGAAAACCATTAGCTTTTTCTGCGCTCTAACAATTCTCTTTAGCCTGACGCCTTTGCGCCCTCTGAATGTACAAGCTGAACCCACCGAGTCCGTCTCGAACCGCATTTACGGAAATACGCAGTATGATACTGCCGTCGAAATTTCGAAAAAGGGATGGGATTCTGCCAACGTGGTCGTGCTGGCAACCGGCAGAAACTTTCCGGATGCACTGACCGGAACCGTTCTGGCACATAAGGTCGATGGGCCTCTGCTTCTAACTGAATCCGATCATTTGAATCCCGCTGTTTCAGCAGAACTCCAACGCCTGCATACGAAGGAAGTTTATCTCCTTGGCGGAGAGATTGCTCTGAACGGGGCTGTCGAACAGGCTCTTAAAGACCAAGGGATCTTACCAAGGCGTCTGGCCGGCTGGGATCAGTACGGGACGGCCGCAGCTATTGCCGGCGTGGCAACTCCAAGTTCCAGCCAAGCTTTTTTGGTCAACGGTGAACGCTTTGCGGATGCCTTAAGTATCTCTTCTTATGCCGCCGCTCATGGCATCCCTGTCTTACTCACGCGCACCGACGCCTTACCACCGGAAACAGCCACTACCCTCGCGCAACTGGGCGTTCGGCAAGTGACAATCATCGGCGGCACGGGTATTATTAAGGACACTGTCGTCGAGCAGCTCAGTAAACTTCCTCAGCCTGTAACCGTCACCGCCAGGTATGCCGGGTATGACCAATATGAAACAAACACGACTGTTTTAAATCAATTACCCTTTGAAACTTCCAACGTCTATGTCGCAACGGGAGAAAACTTCCCAGATGCCTTAGCTGGGGCAGCCCTTGCAGCCAAGGACAATGCGCCCATCCTATTGCTCCCTCGTGCACAATTAGGCGCTTATACAACCGCTTACCTCAATGCAAAACGGACCGCTGGTTCAGCCTTTACTATTTTCGGGGGGTGGGGCGTTATCAATTATAAAATGGAGAGTGTTGTTCGTACGGGCGTTTCCCAGCCGAGAATCTCCCTTCAATACACTCAGGGCGATTTGGCTGGTACGAAAGGAATGCTCAGTCAGGTCCAGTCTATCCCTTCACCTGCTACGGATTATGCCGATATCATTTCGCCCAGCTGGTACTACCTCGATGATACCGCCGACGGTATCGTCAACGGAGGTTGGGATACCAGTACAAGCGATTATGCCAAGTTTACGGCCTCTGTGCATGCCCGTAATCTAAAAGTTTTGCCGGTCATTCAATCGAGCTGGGCCACTCCCAAAACGGTAGATAGCGTGCTGGCTTCACCATCAGCTCGTGCTAAGTTAGAAAGCCAGATTGTACAACGAATCCAAAGTACGAACTCTGATGGCATCGTCATCGACTTTGAATTCATGAGTGACGCTACGGGACCCAATCTCACCCTGTTTATGAAAGAACTCTACGCCCAACTTCATCCCTTAAACAAGTTGGTGATCGAAGCTGTCATGGCCCGAACCGGTTCTGAAGCTTGGCTCGGCGAGTTTAACTACCATGACCTCGCTCAATATGTTGATTACTTGCACGTTATGACCTATGACTACAGCCACGATTCCCCAGGCCCCATCGCTCCGGTGGATTGGAGCAGCAAGGTTCTGAAATATGCACGCGGCCAAGGCGTGGACATGCATAAGGTTCTCCTGGGCCTTCCCTACTATGGGGTAGACTGGTGGACTGCCGACACAGGAGCAAACCCGACCTACAGTAGGCGTTCGGGCGGAACGCCGGAGCTGCTGGCTTTAGCTCAGGGACCGGTACAACGGGATGCCTCCCAGATTCCGTATTTCTACTACTCTGATGCTTTAGGCACCCACACTGTTTATTTTGACGATGCGCAAAGTTGGCAGGCCAAAATGGAGTTGCTCAATCAATATGGACTCGGCGGAGTCGGAGCCTGGTCGCTTAATTGGAGCATCAATCCTGCCAATCCCACGAGTCCCAGTACAATCTTTCCGCTTTTGAAGCAGTATTTAAGGTAATGCGAAAAGGCACAAATTTAACATTTCGTCCGCGTTCTGAGATATTTTAAATTACCTAAAACTAATATTAAGCCGTTCACTGACTTATTGACAGTGAGCGGCTTATATTAGTAACGACTTGTATTAAGTGAGTATGAATAATCTCTCAAGGGGTTAAATCAATACTCATCCATCAGTAAAAACTCCGCAAGATTTTTATGCTTGATACCCTGTATATTATCTTGCCAAAAATCTTCCAGTGTAACAACATATTTTGGATAATGGTCTCTTATACCCAGCAATGCTCCAAATTCTCTTTCTACAGTTGATTCTTCCGATAATCTATAGGCTACCTGTACATAAACCTTCTGATCTTTTTTCTCTGCCACGAAGTCAATTTCTTTATCATGAAACTTTCCGACATACACCTGGTATCCTTTGCGTTTAAGTTCTAATAACACGATATTTTCAAGAATTCCTGATATATCTCTGTCCTTATATCCCATCACCGCATATTTCAAACCTTGGTCACCAATAAAGTATTTCTCGTTGGTTTGCAAAACCTCTTTGCCCCTCAAATCATATCTTGGGACACGATAAATAATAAATGCACCTTCAAGAGCATCCAGATAGTTATAAACTGTTTCTATATCCGCCTTTCTCTGCAGACTTTTGAAATAATCTGCTACCTTCTTGGCCGAGAATATATTTCCGATGTTTTCAAAAACATATTTCACAATCTTCTCCAAGAGCTCAATATTTCTTACATGATTACGCTGAACAATATCCCGCAGGATTGCGGAAGCATAAACATCCTTTATGATTTTATAGGCATCCTCCTGAGAATAGTCCGAGGTATGAAGAATAGGGAACCCACCCAGCCGTATAAATCGGATCAGTTCCTTTTGAAGATCTGTATTATCTGTTCCGGTAAGAATCTTTTTAAACTCCAGATTTTCTCTAAAAGACAAGGGGGTCACATTGATTTCAATATATCGTCCTGCTATATAGGTAGCCAGTTCAGAGGATAATAATTTTGAATTTGAGCCTGTGATATAGATATCAGCGTTAAAATCCACTACAAAAGAATTGATCGCTTTTTCCCAATCCTTAACCTCTTGAATTTCGTCTAACAGTATAT
>DATMYU010000301.1:0-2449 GCA_035560775.1 Desulfosporosinus sp. | reverse complement strand
TACTCCTAATCCAATAGAAATAAGTGGTCCGACAAACGGTATAAAAGCAGTACCAGTAATAACAAGAGAACCAGTTAATCTTGCATAATCATTACCTGACATATCACTATTTGTAAATTGATACCCTGCTGTTGCTACACTTAAGACTGTAGCAACTCTACCAACAACCTTTAGACCTGAGCACATTTTGGCGGCATTCATCTGACTTGCTCTTGTTAATACTTGTGCATTTCGTACCTGCCCATTAATTCTTTGGGCATATTCTACTGTATTACTCCCGTATTTATAACTATTCTCTAAGCTGCCAACAAGTCCACCGCCAATCGAAATGCCTGCCGAGATTGATGGGTCTAATTGGCTCCCCCCCTGTCCTGCAGGCTCACCCCCCGAAACAGAAGCAAAATAATAATCAGTAGGGTCACCTGAAGGTGTGTTTTCCCATTGAGAAAAAGATAAGGCTTCAGGGGTACCTTCAACATGTCTCAGGGCACCATTTGGGACTTCCTAGCGAAGTCTGGAGATTTTTTTCAGGCTGCTTGTTTTACCCTTGGGGCTATGTTTTTGAGAACAAAGTGACGGAATGACGAAGACCGCTTTACCTATTCGGTTTTAACCTGCGTGGGCAGGTCATTCAAATAAATTTATACCGCTAAAATTGAAAACTCCCCATATCCCCATTTTGGGGATTTGAGGAAATACGGGGAAATTCATTGTAAATTTCCATTAGGGCAATTTATCTGACCACCTTTTCTGACCAGCTGACATTGTACAGAATGCCCTTTTATTGCTCGAACATTGCCCTATATGCTCATTTGAACAAACATTATTCCAATGGCTTCCGACCGTTTATCGGTCGTTTATCGGCTGTTTCGGTCGTTTATCGGTCGTTTATTTGGGCAATTCATAATAAGTACCCCTCCCTGTTTCACCAATTCTTACCAATAGCTGTTTGTCGACCAAATTACGCAATTCATCAATTGTAACAGATTTGCCGATTTCATTAATTTCCTGGTATTCGCTATTAGTAATTTTGCCTTTTTCTTTTACATAGAGCATGGCTTTAATCTGTCTATCGCTCAGACCTAACTTGCCCAAATCTACTGCATTGTAAATGTCCTTGCGGAAAACAATCAAAAAATCACTGCCGTCGTTTGTGATTGTTGGAGGAGGCAATTTTGCCAGTGAACATTGTTCAGTCATTATTTCAATGCCACGCCCCCACGATTCGACATAACCACTGCGAAAAAAAGCATTGGCAATATCAGGATTATACGGACGAGAAGAATGCTCGTGCATTAGTTTATCGACTGTCCAATTTTCGGGGAGTTGTCCTTCATTCCAGATTCTTATTTTATCGGCATACACCTTAATCTGGATTGGCGTACAGCCTGCATAATCTTTGTGGGCAACAGCATTTAGAAGTGCTTCACGCAGAGCTGCTACCGGATATTCATAAGTTTCTACACGAGAGATTCCTTCGTAGCTTATCATTGCTCGAATGTACTTGGTAAAAAGCAAATCAATTGTTTTTTCGACTTGATCCAACAAGTTGCCGTATATGGTGTCCTGAAACAGCAAATCGCTTTCTGTGCGAAAAAAGCCGATTTTGATATATGCTCCAGTAACGAATTTCTCAGGGTCTGGGTGGAAAAGCAACAATGCTGCCCGTTTTAAATAACCGTTATCAATAAGATTCAGGTTATTGAGTAATTGTTCGGTAGATTCTTTCAGGCTCTTTTCATCAAGGCGTTTGGCTTCAATTCCTTTTTTCTTGAAAAACTCAAATGTTTCCTGTTTTAATTCGGAAATTTGAACACTTGGCACTGCAACACCATCCCATTTCTTTCCGTATTTGTGCAACAGGAACTTATCCAATGCAGATCCTTTCAACTCTTATTTGGTAGAACCGCTACGAAAGTGATATTCTCCTTTCTAGTTGACCGGGTTGGGGTGTGGCTCAACAACAATCTCAATATAATCACCTTGCTCAGTCTGGTACAGATTGACAGGGGCAACGATTCCCAGAATTGTTGTTATCTTGTTGGGTAGTTCTTCCAATAGATTCTTGGCATTCTTTACTCCTACCACATTACCGTTATCGTCTTTACCAATGTAGAGCGTACCGCCTTGGGCATTGGCAAAGCCACATATCCATTTCACGTATTCGTTTTTCCAAACGGATTTGTATTCTATGTTTTGAGTTTCAGGCATTATGCTATCTATAATCTAATGAGTTATGTGAGGAATTCAATTGCGGTTAGCAAGGTAAAGCACACATCACCAACACTGAAATTTCGCAGTAATGCAATCGGAGCTTATTTAGTCTCGACTGGTCGTCAAAAGAAATTGATGTTGGCAGTTTCCGGATCAAAACGTGATTACATAGATAGTCTTTTTCAGAAAATCAAAAAACATAAACCTTAGCTGGAACAATCCACTGCATAATCTG
>DATMYU010000300.1:0-2616 GCA_035560775.1 Desulfosporosinus sp. | reverse complement strand
CGCCTTAGTTGCCCTTATACCACCAGAATTAGGCTACTCCAAAACTTATACTTTCTGTATAGGTATAAAGAAAACTTGGCTGGCGCCGAGCCGCAAGCGCCGGCGGCTGCTTAGTTGCACTTATACCACCTGAATTATGCGACCCGAAACTCATACTTTCTGTACAGGTATTAAAAATTAATAGGAAAGTTGCAACTCAATACCTACATATCCGATGTGTTTAGTTGTGATTTCTTTGTTTTATATTACTGCGACTTCTCCTAAAAGTCAATACAAATATTTTACCCAAACCCTTATTAGATATGAAATAAAAAGGTGATAACCCCACGCCTAAATTGGCATGCCGGGTTATCACCTCTCTTTAACAAATTCTTCACCTATCGAGCATGTGCAAGATTACTTACCAGCCTCGTTCCTGCATACGGCTCGCCGCCGGAATACTTGAGATTTCTAATCCTGCCATAGCACTCCCCAACCCCTGAGAAACCTCTGCCAGGGTCTGGGGATCACTATAATGGGTCACGGCTTGAACGATAGCTTTGGCCATTGCTGCAGGATTTTCAGACTTAAAGATACCCGAGCCAACAAAAACCCCATCTGCACCGAGTAGCATCATTAGAGCGGCATCGGCAGGAGTAGCCACTCCTCCTGCGGCAAAATTCACAACCGGTAGCTTACCTGTTCTAGCAACTTCAACGACGAGATCATAGGGAGCTCCTAATTCTTTGGCAGCTGTCATTAGTTCTTCCTTAGGTAGCAAACTTAATCTGCGGACTTCACCTAAAACGTCACGCAAGTGGGTAACGGCCTCCACGACATTACCTGTACCTGGTTCACCTTTAGTACGGATCATTGCCGCTCCCTCACCAATCCTACGTAGAGCTTCACCTAGATTACGAGCGCCGCAAACAAAGGGGACCTTGAAATCATGCTTGTTGATATGATAAGCGTTATCAGCCGGCGTCAGAACCTCGCTTTCATCGATATAATCAGCCCCTAGGGCTTGTAAGATTTGAGCTTCTACAATGTGTCCAATGCGTGCTTTTGCCATCACCGGAATTGTTACAGCTTCCATGATCTTCAGAATCACTTTTGGATCCGCCATCCGAGCAACTCCACCTGCCGCACGAATATCTGACGGAACCCTTTCCAAGGCCATCACCGCGCACGCTCCTGCTTCTTCGGCGATTTTAGCCTGTTCAGGAGTCGTAACATCCATGATTACGCCGCCTTTTAGCATTTCAGCCAACCCTTTTTTTAAAATCCATGTTCCATTATCTGACATTACATTATGCTCCCCTTCACTGCTACAGTTGACTAGCGTTAAGTCCTTTATCCAGATCTGCAATGATATCTACCAGATCCTCAATCCCGACAGACAACCTCACCAAATCTTCAGTAACCCCACTACTCACTTGTTCTTCCGGGCTCAGCTGGAGATGTGTGGTGCTTGCAGGGTGGATAATCAAGGACTTGGCGTCCCCTACATTAGCTAGGAGGGAGAACAATTTAACGTTATTAATGAGCTTGCGACCGGCCTCTCCCCCACCTTTAATTCCAAACGTCAAAATAGCACCAAATCCATTATGCAAATATTTTTCAGCCAAGGCACGAGAGGGGTGAGAAGCCAACCCTGGATAATTAACCCAGGTAACAGCCGGATGTTTTTCCAAGAAAAGAGCCACTGCCAAGGCATTTTCACTGTGTCTCTGTACACGCAGGTGCAAGGTCTCAAGCCCCTGAAGGAATAAAAAGGCGTTAAATGGACTTAATGATGCTCCGATATCTCTTAACAATTGAACTCGGGCTTTGATTATGTAAGCTATGTTGCCAAAAGCCTCGGTATATACTATACCATCATAACTTGAGTCAGGAGACGTAAAGTCCGGGAAATTGCCATTGGCCCAGTTGAAGTTGCCCGAGTCTACAATGACGCCACCGATTGATGTACCGTGTCCGCCAATAAACTTGGTCGCTGAATGAACCACTATATCGACACCGTACTCGAAAGGACGGCTAAGGTATGGACTTGCAAAGGTATTGTCAATAATCAGCGGAATACCAGCTTCATGAGCAATAGCTGCAATCGCTTCCAGATCGGGTACATCTAGTTTGGGGTTGCCGATGATTTCCGCGTATAAGGCTTTGGTTTTCGGTGTAATCGCTTTGCGGAAGTTCTCTGGATCTGAAGGATCGACAAAGTTTACAGTGATACCAAACTTAGGGAGGGTTTGAGCAAACAGATTATAGGTACCGCCGTACAGGCTAATAGCTGAGACAATCTCATCACCGGACCGGGCGATGTTTAAAATGGAGTAGGTTATCGCTGATGCACCTGATGCGGTAGCTAAAGCCCCTACGCCACCCTCTAGAGCTGCAATTCTCTGCTCGAAGACATCCCAGGTTGGGTTTCCAATCCTAGTATAGATGTTGCCGAACTCCTTCAAGCCGAAGAGGTTGGCAGCATGCTCAGTATCATTGAACACATATGAGGAGGTTTGGTAAATAGGAACCGCTCTGGAATTGGTCGTGGGATCAACAACTTGACCTGCATGTACTGCAAGGGTACCAAAACTATAGTTATTTTCGCTCATCTTTTCGTCCTCCTAATTAATG
>DATMYU010000299.1:0-10995 GCA_035560775.1 Desulfosporosinus sp. | reverse complement strand
TTGTCTAGTTAGCTTTATTGCCCACTATTTTGATAGGTTTAGTTTAGATGAATTTTACTTGGTTTCTCTTAATTTGTCAACAACTAATTTTCCACTATTATTCAAACTACTTACCAAGGTCGATATAGGAGAAAGGATCCTGTTTGTACCAATTTCCGAAGTAAGGCAGTCGAACATTTTCCCCTAGGTTGCGATTAAACGAAGAATTCTTAAGAATTCGTGATAACCTTCTTGCGATATCAAACACGCCAGCATACCCCATATAGGTGTTGGACTGATGGAAAACAGGCAGGATCGGGAGCCCGTGTTTAGCTGCTGGACCGTTCCCTCCCACGTGGCCAACATAGAGGTCTGGCTTAAGCTTCTCAATTAGGTTAGCCTGTTCGAAGGCCTGGCCGGTAGCCACATTGAACGGAATCTTCTCGTTTCCAGATAGGTTGTTGAGTAACGGGTCGACAAATTGGTCATAATGATAAGTTCGCATGCCTATCACTTCCATACCGAGATACTGGAAGAGATCAGCTGTCGCCACAACCCTAATTTCGCCACCGCCAATCAGCACTCGCTTGCCTTGAAGTATCTCTCTGTAAGGAGCCAGAGCTGCTTCCAATTCCAGGTTTTCCTGCTCGATCAACCGTTCAGCGGCTTTTTCCAAACCAAAGAAAGACGCAATCTCCAAAATCCACTGATTAGTATTTTTCACCCCGATGGGGATGGTGCGCAGAATGAATGGAATACCATATTTTTCTTTCAAGTGCTCCACAAAGTAATCGTCATGCGTGGCGCATATGCTGACGTTTAGTGCGGCCTCTGTTGCTTTATTAAAATCGTCGGGATGAGCATAGCAAGGAAGAATATTCAGGTTCAATTCTAAAGCCTTCAGCAGTCTACTTAACTCAATCTCATCTACCCTACTCATAGACGATACATTTAATACATTGACCGTTCGACTGATGCGGTACTTTTCTTTCAGTTCTTCCAAATCATTAGTAACCACCCTACGTGAATCTTCCAGCGGGTGAATCAGATTACGCAACACTCCGTGGTAGACAGCATCATAAGCACTGGCCATAATCTTGGTTTTAAAGCCCTCGCAATGGATGGGAACAAGCCTAGCGTTGACTTCATTCTGTACTTCCGCGACTACGCCGTCAATATCATCGCCAATGATAGCGGGAACGCAACTGTTGACTACGATTATGGCGCTGGGTCGAAACTCTTTTTCTGCCTGGAGAATGGCCTGCCTCAAATTATCTTCTCCACCGTTAATGACTTCTGAGTCACCCAAATTGGTGCTAATCCAACGCAAGCCTGTGGCCCCAGGGTTCCTAAGTTTTTGGAAGTTCTTACCCATACCAGCCATGGACAGATTAGAGCCACCGCAACCGATGGGTCCGTGAATAATGACCACAGCATCAATAATAGTGTTTAAAATTGCCAGACTCAAGTTTAACTGGCAGCCTTGCGCTTGGGAGAAGGTTCGCCTAGTACCATTGAGACATCCTTTCTTGGACTGTTCGACTAAGTCGCAGCCTGAGCCCCCATAAGCATTGCAAGCCCGCAGGCGATCTTCCCGAACCGGAGGGATTTTATCCAAAATATAGTCCACTTGCTATTCCCCCTTTTTACCTATTACTAACGATCACACTGAGAATATCTTCAGTAAGACGCAGTCCTCCTTCATACCCAGCGTAAGCTCGACTTAGGACAACTCGGTTCGATACGGGATAGGTTACGCTTAAATAACCTGCTCCCAATTCTTCTGCCAACTCTTTCTCAAAACTGCTCCCGATGACAAAAGCAGGACTGAACGAATCGTAATATTTCTGGCTCTTGTTGCTAGGCCAATGAGCGTGAATGTGTTTCGATACATTATTTGCATCGGTATCAAACACCAGATTAGGAGTTATACCCGAGGAGTATCCCTGAAATCTTAGGGATAACAACTGTTTTTCGTCATCATTTAGCAGGTCAGTAATAACCACAAGTTCGGGTAGCCAGCCTAGATCATCAGCCAAGTAGCGAGCCAATGCAGGGGCATAATTAGAGTCTCCTACCACCACGCTGTATCTTTGTAAATCTAAATCGTTATAACCGTCGGCCAAGCGCTCTAGGTAACTGTAATAAAGGGCATTCTCCTCGGCAATAACCGTGTCGATCTTAGCCTTGGGAACCTGTAAGCTGTCGCCGATCATTCGTAAGAATTGATCCGTTGCTTTAGCCCCAATTGGTAACGGCACGGAGATATAGGGAACCCCATGTATTTCTTCAAAAACTTGGGCTGCTTTAATACCAAAGGTATCGGATACGACGATGTTCAGACTAGCTGAGCCTGCATTCTTTAAGTTATCCAACGTTTCTCCCTCACCGAAGAAAGTATTCACTTGATAGTCCAACTTCGCCAACAAGTTTTTCAGCACACGGAGGTTGCCCTTCCAGAAAACATCCTGGATCGGAACTATGCCCCATAGGTTCACTGAATGACTCTCTTTAATAGAAGTTTTTTGTACAAACTCCCTAAATAAAGTTTGCAACACAATATCATAACCCTCATAAGAGTTACCTCTGAAACCGCCCGTCTCTGCGGAAAGGACAGGCAAACCTTCGTTGCGAAAACGATTCACCACCCCAAGGACGTCATCTCCAATCATCTCGACCATGCAAGCAGTAACGACAAAGTAAAGGTCGCCGTCCATAATTTTCAAGGTATTGCTAATCTGTTCAGCCAACCGATCCTCACCACCAAAGACGATTTCCTTCTCATAAACGTTGCTGCTCGGGAGGGCTTGCCCTCCACAATACCCGCTGCCAAAGTAACCACCAGCGCCATTTAAGGCGTTGGAAATATTTCCTCCGCAACCAGCTGCACCGTGAATGATCGGTATAACTCGAGGCAGTACATTCAATGTAGCCACAGCACCACTCAATGTACATAAATAACGTGGCCGTTCAATGAATTTATTCATCAACATCTACCTCCATTTTTGGGTCAACTAAACACTTCGGGGTTAAGCGGATACCTGCCGTATTTTTTGGCTACCCAAAATAGAGCCTGGATATTTTCCAAAGGAGTACCCATGGGTAAGCCACAACCCAGACCGAGCAAATAACCTTTGGGATTGTCATAAGCCTTGCGTAAGCATTCTTTAGCATCCTTGACCACATCTTCGGGTGTCCCCAAATACATAGATTGCGTAGGCCTAACGCTCCCCGATAAGATCACCCGGCCTCCTACTTCATGCTTTGCTTCTGCTAGATCCATTTTGTCATCGAGGCTAAGTGTCCCAGCCCCGGCATCAGCCATAGCCTGCCAGATTTTTTTAGTATTACCGCAGATATGCAAAGTCGGTGCGTTACCGCTCACCCGCTTAATAACCTCAATTAATTCTTTAAGATACGGAAAAGCGAATTCTTGAAATTGTTTGGAACTTATTAGGCTCCCAGAAGCAGTAGGATCAGCGATACTGAACCATACCCCTAATTTTCCCGCTTCTTCCACATAAGCAATTGTGCTGTCCAGCGCAATCCGCAGGAGTTTATGCGCCAACTCAGGGTTATAATATAGGTCCCTTAAGAAAGCCTCCGTTCCTCTTAGATTAGCCGCCGTGGTGAAAGGACCGGCGATACCCGTAGAAACCGGAACTTCTTTTCCTAGTTTTTCAATTAGAATCTCTAGTGCCTCCAAATGTACGGGAAGTTTTCCAGCCTGTCGAGGGTTCGGAATTTGCAAGCGATTTAGGTCAGAAACATCACTCAACACGTGTTCTGATATATAGGGAGAATTCTCTTCTTTAGGGTAAATAACGGTACTCCCGAGGGCTTCGGCAATACCATGCAACCAAGGCCCACTGCCCACTACCTCCACGCCAAAAATCCGATAAGCCTCAATTTGGGTTTGTGACGTTTTCTGCCCTGAGAAATAGGATTCCCACTGATCGATGCCGACAATTTTTCCAGCATGACCAGACAACATCAGAACGCAGGGAATCCTGTCGTAGGGTTTTCCCTCATACAAGGCATCGATTCTTTCTTTCGGGGTCATTTCATCGAGAAATATACTTTTTCTCATTTCTTGCTCCTCCTCAATTTGGAAGTGACAAATAAAGAAAACTTGGCTGGCGCCAAGCGCTGGCCATGGATGGCCGAGTGTCCCTGTTGAGAAGGGACCGCCGGCTGCTGCCTGGTTGCGCTTATACCATCCGAATTATGCCACCCAAAACTTATACTTTCTGTATAGGTACAAAAAAAGACTAGGTTGTTCTCTTTTAGAACTTAACCTTAGCCTTCAGGTGTCTGATCGGACTAATTTGACACAGCATATTTTTACTTATGTCGCCAACTTCAATTCATATTTATTCGATATGTTTACTGTACTAATGAAATTTTAATCTATCCTAGATCTATTGTCAATAAATAATTCAATGCTACTCATCCACGAATTGTTCCGAAACTAGAAAAGGGTGAGTATTCACAATACCCACCCTGAGAATTTAGTTTATATACGTCCGTCATAACTACTTTTTTGGTTGGATAAGCAATCAAAGATTGTTACATCGGCCCGGCGTAAGTAGCCGTTAGGTCTTCAATAAAGGCCAAACCCCCACGGTATCCAGCATATGAGCGGTCTAAAATAGCACGATCATAGATAGGGAAGGACACACCTAAGTGAATGGCATCCAGTTCACCGCCAGCAATGTACTTCTCCAGAGAGCTTGACAAAAGCACTTGAAAGGTATTCTCCCTTAAGATCAATCTAATTCTGTGGGAATCAATTTCGAAAATAACCTTGGGTGAATAAGCACTTTCCAGGTTCTCAGTCAGTTGCTTGACGATGGCAGCCCGATATTCTTCCGGAGGGTTGTCTGTAAGGATAACGACTTGAGGATTCCAGCCCAGTTCATTAGTGCCATACTTGATCATGCTGATGGCAGTACTGCTGTCTGCCACCACCGCGTAGAAGGCATGAGGAACACTAACTACAAATAGTTCGCTCATATATTCTGCAAAACGATAAGCACGCTTCTCTTCCGCTTCTACTACCTTACTTATAACCCTCTTGGGGATTTTTAGTTTTTCAGCGACAAGCTGAAGGAAATTACTAGTTTCTTTAGGCCCAAACGGTACAGAAGAAATCACCTCGTAGGGAGTGTTAAACCGCTCTTTAAGTTTTTGCGCTGACTTAATACCCACCCAGGAAGAGAAAACTAAGTTTAATTCGGCCGCAGGGATTTTTTTCAGTGCCGCAAAACCAGAAAAATCAGTGAAGATAGTGTTAACCTGAACCCCGATACTTTCCAGCAGACTCTTGATGACCTCTAGATCCCCCTTCCAGAATACATGTTGGTTGGGGACAATCCCAAAGATGTTCACCAACTTTTTTTCCTTGGGCAGGTCAGTAAGTAGTTGATCAATTACCGCTTCTAAAAATAGCTCGTATCCATGGTAAGAGCTTCCCACAAACCCAGCACCATTAATATGGATAATGGGTACTTGGTCACTGAACTCTTTGATTACTGAATCGACATCATCCCCGATCAAGGACGGTACGCAACCAGATATAACGGCGAATAAATCACCTTTCATTAATTCGATAGTTGACTTGATAAGCTTCCGTAATTTGCCTTCTCCGCCAAAGATGACATGCTCTTCTATCAAGCAGGAGCACGGCGTGCTGGTAGTCCCCTGGGCGCCGCCAGTGTTTAAACCGCTTGCAAAGGTCATACCATGCGCATTTGCCATACCACAACCAGCCCCAGAGTGAAGAATTGGAACCGTGCCATAGGTTGCTAAAGCTGATGCATAAGCTCCTCCGAGAGCGCACGTAAACCTAGGAGCTTCTACTACCTCAGGATATAATTCTATTTTGTTATTTTCGGCCATCCCGTTTCTATTCCTTCTTTCCTAAATAATAATCAGTATTCGGTTGCTCAAACCACCAATCATGATAGGGGTCCTGGGTCTTCTCGAGCATAGTCTTCTGGAAAGCCTTATTCTTGGTTGATTGAAGCAGAAAACTACCGCAGGCTACTGCGCCAGTATAACCGGCCTGGGTGCTCCACTTCCGACCATCCCCCCGTAAAGCGTGAATCCTAGTTTGACCTTTTTCACGCTTATACGCGCTCCCCATGAAAGGACAAGACAAGACCATGTCAGGGTCATGTTTTCTGGCAGTATGGGACACCTCTGCAGCCTGGAAGGTGTTCACCACAATCTCAAAGTCTCCTACTTCTTCAACAAGTTTCTCAACATCATCAACGACGAGGTCGTCAAAATCTTGACAAATCGTTACGGGCATACTAAGTCCCAGCTCGTGGAAATAAGGGGTCTGAGTCAAAAGCCTTCCTTGTCCTAGAGAACCAAGCACCGTAAAGGGTTCACCATTCGGTTTAATGTTCTGAAACTCGTTCCTGATAGCCTCCATTTTTGGCGCCCACTCATTTTCCTCTGCGGCAATTACCTTTTCCACCAAACTTTCCTTACCAGTGTAATAGGCAATTTTCCTTAACCACTCACTCGTATTTTTAATACCCACTGGGGAAGGATTCAAGA
Source organism: Desulfosporosinus sp. (assembly GCA_035560775.1). GTDB lineage: Bacteria > Bacillota > Desulfitobacteriia > Desulfitobacteriales > Desulfitobacteriaceae > Desulfosporosinus. The sequence goes on along the minus strand of DATMYU010000299.1, from coordinate 4,446 downwards.
AGTATGGAACACCGTACTCTTGTTCTAAGCCCTTAGAAAGATATTCCGTATAGGTTGGGCAGAGGGGAGCTGTAACCGCCGCCTCGGAAAGCATTTCAAATTGCTCAACACTCGCGAACTCCGGAATAAAATTAGCTCGCAATCCTAATTTCCCTAATAGTCGGGTAATCTCCATACGGTCCTGCCAGGTATAAGACAGCATGCTTGCCACGTTGACTAGATCCTTTTGCTTTTTTTGGGGCTTTTTAACCAAGTACTTTAAGATAGCATGCCAGAAAGCGTCATAGCCTGTCTGGACTATCCGCGACCGAACACCTTCACAATGAACAGGAACGATTGTCGCGTTAATTTCAGGTTGAATATCGTTCACTACCCCTTCAATATCCTCGCCGATAATGCCGGATGTGCAAGATGTCAAAACAATAATTGCCTTAGGATGGTAACGATTTTCCGCTTCCTGAATGGCAAACTTTAACTTATCGACAGCACCAAAAACTACATCTTTTTCATTAAAATTAGTCGTTAACCAGTGAAAATCGAACTTTTCCGGTCGTCCTAAACCGGCGGGTATCCTACGATATACTTCTCTGTACAACAAAGCAGGAGACGAGCATCCTACCGGAGCATGCATAATCATCACCGCATCTCTGATGGTGGCTACCCTTACCGTAAGGTAAAAATTCAAGATACAACCAGAATTCTGCTGAAAAGCCCGCTCGCGATGTACTAAGTTCCCATCACGAGAGTCCTTGACAAGTTCGCTGGCTTTACCGAAGTAAGCATTGATACCATTTGCCCTTTGCTCCCTAATGGGGGAAGTATTCTCTTTTAGATCAATCATCAGTCATCCTCCACTCCCTAATTTTTATTTAATGGTCAAACTCAATCACTAGGCTGACTGGTCAGACCTTACCCGCAGGGATTACAACTGTTTTCCAGACCGCAGTTTTCTATTTTTTTGTACTTCCTCCCCTCTCAAACAATCAGACAGACTGAAGTCTAAGGTTGTTCCCTTCTGGGAATCAAATCTTAGCCTTCAGTCTGTCTGATCGGACTATTACGATATAATTGTTTTAAGTATTTGTTATTAACTTAGTTCCAGCCTTTGACTCATATATGGCCTACTTTGCTATTTGAATAAATAGGGCTGATTCCAGATAAGTACTTTCTGAAATCAGCCTCAAGTTTCCTTGTGAGCCATCCTTAGTATTCCTATAGTTTATGTTGTATATGGTTTCTATTCTAAATTATTGTCGTTTGTTTGTCAACAATTAATTGGGTAAGCTCATGAGATTGTTTGACAATACTAATACCAATCTTTTCTGATGCCCTTTGATAAGCGTTGCCTAATAATAATCGAATTGAAAGGAATATAAATTACTATTATTAACGCCAACACAACCCAGTTCGTATAGACCTAAATCGCTGAAAATACTTTGCACCTTAGTGTAATTATTTACTCTCCCCAATTTCATCTACTCTCATCCCACTCTTCATTGCGCACGTTGTGCGTTTCATATATATTTCATAGAAATCATCGCTCCTGCAATTGCAATGTAAGACAACCGACTAACCTCATGCGAAACCTCTGGGGGACAACAGCATGTCGGTAAAGTCAGGATTAGACAGCAACTGCTGTCGAGTGGCCTGGCGAGTCAGGCCATATATGGTAAAGCCTAGGGGCTGAATCCGGGTCTGTGGCTTTGGGCGCTACCGGACGTAATAAAAACTGGTATCAATGGGTATGCCCAAGATTTGAAGAATTGGGTATAAGCAGGCCTATTGACGCACCTGCGATAAGCAGGGTAACGACCAACCGGATACCTACGTATGGAGACACTATATGAAACTGTCAAACGTGACCTGCCTAAGTGCCGTTCTCGGTATATGGCAGAGAGCCCTAACAGTAGCCTAACGGCCTTCTGTAATGGATGGTACATGGTGAAGGGGGGCAGTATTCCAAGTTCCAATTTTGAGAGGAGTTGCTTTAAATGGAGCAATCAAAACTCGTGGAAAGATTGGAAGGTTATCGCCGTCGAAACAATGCCGACCATTGCTATGTTAACGATGACCTATACCGATTGTTCTACAACAAGGACTTGTACATCATTGCTTACAATTCCGTAAAGTCCAACGACGGAGCGGAGACCTCTGGCGCTGATGGCACCTCCCTGCATGGCTTCTGCGAGGAATGGATTACAACTTATCGCTTCCATGCGCGACGAGTCCTACCTGCCTCAGCCAAACAGAACAACGATGATACCAAAAAGCAATGGTAAAATGCGCAAACTCAGCTTTCCAAACGGAAAGGACAAGCTCGTTCAGGAGGCAGTCCGCATTATCTTGGAGTGCATCTATGAACCTACCTTCTCAAACGTCTCTCACAGCTTCCGGCCAAAACGGTCTACACAAAGCGCCATAGCTGAGGTGGAGACGTGGAGAGGTTCAATCTGGTTTATTGAGGGTGACATATCCGCCTGCTTTGATGAAATCGACCATCGCACACTTGAAACGATACTTCAGGAGCGTATTAACGACAAACGTTTCATCCGGCTTATCAATAAGATACTCAAGGCCGGTTACTTCGACATGCGGCACATTTACCACGGAACCAAAACCGGAAACGCACAGGGTTCTTGTTGTAGCCCCATACTCTGCAACATCTATCTCGATAAACTGGACAGATTCATAGAAAACATTATTGAAATGGACACCACAGGTGATTACCGCAAGCAAAATCCTGACTACACCAAAGCAAGATACCTTTACAAAAAGGCGATCAGCAACGACAGCGACCCAAAAACCATCAAGCACCTGAACTATGAAATGAAAAACCTCCCGTCCAAGGACAACTACGACCCCAATTTCCGCAGAGTGAAGTATGTGCGATATGCTGATGATTTTCTGATTGGCCTGATTGCTCCCAAGGCTTATGCCGTTGACTTGAAGCAGAAAATCAAGGAGTTTCTGAAAAACGAACTCTGCCTAAGGTTAAGCAACGAGAAAACCAAAATTACACATGCCGCAGATAGTGACGTGACCTTTCTCGGATATATCATCCGCAAGGGCGCTGTCAAACACAGCAAATTTCCCACCAAGCCTTTTGACTCAACCATCCGTATTTACATGAGTATGGATGGTATTATGAAAAAACTAAGTGAAAACGGAATGTGTACAGGCAATGGCTATCCCAAAGGTATCACTCGCCTCTTTAGAGAATCACCGAAAGAAATCATCAAATACGGCAACCAGGTACTGCGTGGACTCCTGACTCAACAGCGTGGCTGCACCAATTTCTATATGGGTGCGCGCATCCAATACATCGTAAAGTTTTCAATAGCTAAAACGCTGGCTCGCAAATTCGACATCAGCATAAAGAAAGTGTTCGCTCGATACAGCAAAGCTCTCATGATCAATTACACAAATGCCAAAGGTAAAGCCTGCTCAGTCAGTCTGGCACTATACAAATCTTTTTCGAGACAAAAGAACTTCTTCGCCAAAATCAAGTTGGCAGTTAAATCGTTTCTTTTCCTGCCCAAGTTCAGCTTGATGGACCCACTTGCCCGTGCCTGCTACATCTGCGGTAATCAGCAGTCCCATGTCAGCATGTATCACAGGAAAACGAAGAAGAAGCTCGACAAGCCCTACTCACCGATTGCCACGATCATGCTGGCCATCAACAGGCGTCAGATCCCCCTTTGTGCACACTGCTTTGCTAATGTAGAAGCTGACAGGTTCCAGCTTAATCAACTGAAACGGCAATAACTCATTTGGAATATGGAGAGCCGTATGCGGTGACAAGTCGCTTGTACGGTTCGGGAAGGGGCGGGTTACTTTGCTAATCCGCCTATTTCATAGCAACGAATTGCTGCTGTTTAAAGTCTCTAGGATTTTCAAACGGGCATGTGCATCTCTCTTAATATACAATCTTATGGGGTGATACGCACTATCCATGCCCCAAGGAGAAGATGTAACCCTAATAGGAAAAAACCAAAATAAACACCATAGTAAATCGACGTAAGTGGGAGAAAATGGGTTAGCACTACGGATTAAAACACGCCAAATGAGACAGAAAAGCAGAAAATCAAAACAGGTAAAATGTGTGTCAGAGAGGAATTTGGACGAAAACGGAGAATCTAGTTTTTATGAAGGTAAATCATTCATTGCTAGAGAATAATATCCATGTGCCAATAAATAATTTATACGAACAAGTCGTCCGCACAAATTCTATACTACAGAAAGTAACAATGTGAAGGAGGAAACATTGAATGGGCAACCCGATTGCATTTGGCTGGTTTGGAGTGTGGGCTTCATTTACAATGCTGGTTTATATTGGCTTAATTGTACTGGCTGTTTACTTAATGGTAAGCACCATTAAGTTTTTTAAGCACAAGACACAGAATGATAAGGAATTACTACAAAGGCTGGATGAGCTAATTAGAATAA
>DATMYU010000298.1:0-3149 GCA_035560775.1 Desulfosporosinus sp. | reverse complement strand
ATGGAAAGGGGTAGTTCAAGTGGACTTGGTTATATACTGCAATGGTGCATTTGTTCCAGAGGAAGAGGCGAAAGTGTCAGTTTTCGATCATGGTTTTTTGTACGGTGACGGAATTTTCGAAGGAATTCGCGCGTATCATGGTCGAGTTTTTAAATTAGAAGAACATTTGAAACGCCTCTATGAGTCAGCAACGTCTATACAATTAAACATTGGCATGACCAAAGACCAGATGCAAGAGATGATATTGGAGACGCTTCGCAGGAACGGCTTAAATGATGCGTATATCCGATTGGTTGTTTCACGCGGTAAGGGGGACCTGGGGCTTGATCCCAAGAACTGTCCGCAGGCTGCTATCTTTTGTATTGCAGATCAAATAAAGATTTTTGAGCAAAGTATGTATGATCACGGTTTGATAGTTAATACAGTGGCCATCCGCCGAAATAATCTGGACTCCTTGAGCCCTAGGATTAAATCACTCAATTATCTTAATAACATTCTTGCCAAAATCGAGGCCAATCAGTCCGGCGTTGTAGAAGGAATTATGCTTAATCAAGACGGATATGTAGCAGAAGGCACCTCAGATAACATCTTTATCTATCGAGATGGAGTATTAATAACCCCTCCTCTTTCGGCAGGGATACTGGAAGGCATCACCCGGAATTCCGTGCTACAGCTCGCCAAAGAACTAGGAATTAAGGCAACGGAAGAATTATTTACACGGCACGACCTTTATACGGCTGATGAGTGCTTTCTCACAGGTACTGCCGCTGAACTGATTCCAGTGATTAAAGTAGATGGACGGGACATTGGACCTGGGGTTCCGGGAGCAGTATATAAGAAACTTCTCGTTGCATTTAGGGCCCTTACCCATGTCAATGGTCCTAAAATTGACAATGTCCAAGGTACTACTGCCAGATGAGTTAGGAGGAGGAGTGAGTATGAACGCGGGGGAAAAGGGATCAAGAGGGGCAACTATCTTATTAGAGGCCTTAGAAAAGGAAGGCGTGGACGTCATCTTTGGTTATCCAGGCGGAGTGTTGCTTCCATTGTATGATTCGCTTCTAGATAGTCCCATTCAACATATACTAGCACGTCATGAACAGGGAGTGGTGCATGCTGCCGATGGTTATGCACGTGTAAGTGGGAAAGTGGGGGTATGTTTAGCAACCTCTGGTCCGGGAGCCACGAATTTGGTGACGGGTATTGCTAATGCTTATATGGACTCCATTCCCTTAGTTGTTTTGACGGGGCAGGTTGTTAGTAGTTTGCTAGGGACTGACTCCTTTCAAGAAGCGGATATAACTGGAATTACAACGCCCATTACGAAGCACACTTACATAGTTAAGGATGCAAGGGAGATTCCACGGGTTGTCAAAGAGGCTTTTTATCTTGCGGGAACCGGTCGACCGGGTCCAGTACTCATCGATCTTCCAAAGGACATTTTAGCAATGGAAAATGTTGAACCATTTCCTTCAGATATGAACTTAAGGGGATATCAAGTTCCTGGTAGGGGAGATAGTGCCAAGATTAATGAAGTGGTGAAGGCGATCTCGGAATGCCGAAGACCTGTAATTTATGCCGGAGGCGGTGTGATTGCGGCAGGAGCGGCAGAGACTTTAAGGCTGTTGTCGGAAAAAGCGGGCGTTCCAGTTGTCACGACATTGATGGGAATTGGCTGCCTCCCCTTCGGGCATCCTAATCTATTAGGTATGGTTGGTATGCACGGAACCGTGACGTCGAACTATGCCGTGGACGATTGTGATTTACTGATTGCGGTGGGGGTACGCTTTGACGACCGTGTGACGAGTGGTTTGGGCCATCTTTTTGCAACTAAAGCAAAAATTATTCATATCGATGTTGACTCGGCGGAGATTAGTAAAGTGGTAAGAGCGCATTTCCCCATTGTTGGGGATGCTCGTTTGGTTCTGGAAGAGGTGGTGGCTGGTTTAGCCTCGGTTGAGGTTCCCCAAGTGTCAGATTGGTGGGATCGATTGCATACTTGGAAGAACAATCATCCTATGAAGTATGATAAGGACAGATTGACGCCACAGATGGTGATCGAGTGTATGGGAGAACTCGCCGGTGACGAAACGATCATAGTGACCGATGTAGGACAACATCAAATGTGGACAGCACAATCTTTTCCGATTATGCATACACGCAACTTAGTGACTAGTGGTGGGCTTGGAACGATGGGCTTTGGCCTTCCTGCCGCTGTGGGAGCACAAGTAGCTCGTCCGGACGATTTGGTGTTTTTGGTCACCGGAGATGGCTCCTTTCAGATGTGCATTCAGGAACTAGCGACGATTGTCCAGAATCAGCTGCCAATTAAAATAATCCTTATGAATAATGGCGTTCTGGGGATGGTTCGCCAATGGCAGAAAATGTTTTATGGAGAACGGTTTAGTGGGATACAACTCCATTCTAATCCGGATTTTATCAAAGTAGTGGAGGCCTATGGTATTCGTGGAATTCGTGTTGAGTCCTTGGACCAGGTTCGCAGTGCTATTACGGAAGCGATTGAATATCCAGGGCCTGTGCTCTTAGATTTTACGATTTCTCCAGATGAAGATGTTTTGCCAATGGTTGCACCAGGTAAGGCTATTACGGAAATGCTAGGGAGGTAAAAAACATGTTGCATACACTTGCTGCCCTTGTGGAGAACCACCCTGGTGTTTTGACCCGGGTGGCTGGATTATTCGCCCGTCGAGCGTATAACATTGATAGCCTTTCGGTCTGTCAAACGGAAGATCCTGAACTTTCACGGATGACGATTGTTGTAGATGGAGATGACCAGGTTATTGAGCAAGTGAGAAATCAGCTCAATAAGTTGGTGATTGTTCACTCAGTCACGGATTTGACAGCTGAGAGTGTGGTGAACCGTGAGCTAGCCTTGGTACGTATCAAGGTTAGTTCGGAAACACGAGCAGAGGTTCTTCAGACGGTTAGTATTTTCCGGGGACGGGTTGTGGATATGGGAAGAACCAATATTACGGTTGAGGTAACGGGAGATATTGAAAAAATTGATGCGTTTGTTAATGCGATTCGCCCTTATGGGTTACTAGAGCTGGTTCGCACCGGAAAGATTGCCATTTTGCGATCTGAAGTGTAATATTAAGTTTGATAGACTGTATTAGAGCCTATTATAG